>JAGCSP010000088.1 GCA_017964105.1 Clostridia bacterium
AAAAAGTGTTATTTATTACTAAAAATACATTATTAAGCATTAAACTCTTTGGCTAATTAAAAATTTTTGATATACTATTACAGATGGAAAAAGCAAAAAATTATTCAAAACCAAAATATTATTTGTACATTTTAATAACAGTTGGAGTGTTAGTTTTACTAATGGGTCTTATTTGGCTTATTATGGCTTTTGCAAACCCAGTAAGCGTTGGTAAGTTTGCATACAAGATGGGGTGGAATGGTTATGCTCACACATTGTATATGCGTGACTACAAAAAATCCAACAGCATTAATTCACTTTATACTGCAAATAATATTAGTATTAAGCTCGGTAATAGTAGTGATGTAATCAGTGAATTTGAGATTCTTAGCACACATGCTAATTATACTCAACTAATTGCAAATATTAACGAAAATAATTTAAATTTGCATATTGATAATTTCACAAAATCATCACTAATCAATGAAGATGAGTATTTAAAAAATCACTATGTATTAGCGCTTGTTAGAGTAAATAGATTGAGTGATGCATTTGAATATGCATCAGATGATTTTGCAGGGGTTACTCCTAGTGCAAATAAGCTTGGCAATTATCTATTTGGCAACATTGTAGATAACTTAAACTCAAATCAATTAGAAAATTTTAATGCTGTAATTTTTGAGGATATAAAGGCATATTTTAATCATTTGGAAGATATACTTAACAACTTTGATATAGATAACGAAGTAAATATGTTTGCTCTATGTTCTAAGATGATGAAAGTGGGTGAAAATATCATTAAGATAGACACTGCAAAAGGCGATAGTGCAGATATTACACACACTCAAAATGCACTACGCAAAGCAAATGATGCTATGCAAACCTTGCTTGGAGAGTAAGATGATTTCTATTGATAAAATTAAGCAAGAAGATAAGACTACCTTAAATAATTTTGTGGGTAAAATATATTCAAAAGACGAGGTCATTGACCTCGGTATTTTTGATGCACTATGCACACTTTCTGCTAAGTATAATATTGAACTTTGCATAGCGATTAATCGCAAAGGATATGTTGTAGATATATTTGCAGGCGATAGCACTAGTGTGGAGATTGATGGCATAGAAAAAACAAATGGGCTTTGCGGAATTCGTGTAATTCATACTCATCCATTTGCAGAAGCAAATTTATCTAATTTGGATAAATCTGCATTAAAAAATTTAAAGTTAGATTGCATAATTGCAGTTGCAGTAGATGAGAAGGGCGCGATAAATGCACAAGTAGGATATATTGATGGCGACAAGGTGCATTTAGATAATGTTCCAAATGCGTTGTATATCAATAAATACGGCATAATTGACAATATATATAAATATGACAAATTATATAAAGATAATTTGGATAAATTGTATGAGAATTCCAATAAGCAAGAGCGTGCAGTATTAGTTCGTGTGGAACTAAAAAATGACAATATTGAAGAAGATTTGCTTGAATTAGAGTCGTTGGCGAAAACTGCACATATAGAAGTTGTAGATAAATTGTGGCAAAAGCGTATAAAGCCAGACGGCAAGTATTTTATTGGCGAAGGTAAATTAGAAGCATTAAAAAACAGCGTGCAACTAAATGATGCAACTGTTGTGATATTTGATAACGAACTTAGCGGTGGCAAAGTTGCAAATTTGTCTAGTGCGCTAGGTGTAAGAATTATTGATAGAAGCATGCTCATTCTAGATATATTTGCAGGGCGTGCACGTACCGCAGAAGGTAAATTGCAAGTAGAACTTGCACAATTAAAATATAGTTTGCCACGTCTTAGTTCACTTGCCATTGAAGACAATCGCTTTGGTGGCGGCGTAGGTATGCGTGGCCCTGGCGAAACTAAGCTAGAATTAAATAGACGAATTGTGGAAGATAATATTGTAAAATTATCTCGCGAATTGGATGACTTAAAACGTAAACGTGCACTAAACAGAAGTAACAGAATAAAAAACAATAAACCAAGTGTGGCCATTGTAGGTTACACCAATTCAGGCAAGAGTACACTTACAAATTTGCTAGCAAAAGCAGATATTTATGCTAGAGATGAATTATTTGCAACACTTGACACCACAACACGTACAGTGTGGTTGGGTGATAAAAAAGAAGTTGTGTTTACTGACACTGTTGGATTTATTAAAAATTTGCCACATGAATTTATTGAGGCATTTAGCAGCACTTTGGAAGAAAGTACTTATGCAACACTACTTATGCATGTAATTGATATTAGCAATCCAAACCATGAGGAACAAGAAAAAGTGGTAATGGATACATTGCAAAAACTTAATTGTAAGCAAGATATTATAACTGTTTATAATAAAATTGATAAATTATCAAAAGATGAATTATTACAAGCAAAGAAAAAATATCCAAAAGCAATGTTTATATCTGCACATAGTGGCGATGGTGTAGAAGAATTAAAGCAATGTATTGTAAATAAATTATTTAAATAAATTAAGATGTGTGAGTTTGTCACACATTTTTTTGTTTTGCCATAATATGTAAGTGTAAAGCAAATGATACAAAAGTGTGCCAACTTTTTGCACACATGATATACATTAGAATTAGGTACCAGCTAATGATAAACTCTATTTTAAATATTTGCTTTGCAATATATTTAGGAGGAAAATACATATGTTTTTTGGAATGAACGGCTTTGGCCCACGTGGTGGTTGTGGCGAAGGCAGAGTAGAAAAAGGTAATGATTGCACATGTTTACTATTATTGTTATTGCTAGGCGGTGACATTTTGGGAGATAATTGCGAGTGCATTTGGAATATTATCTTACTCACAATGATATTAAATTGCTTTGGCATCAACATTAATTGCGGCTGCAATAAATAATAATGAACACCCATTTGGGTGTTTTTTTGTTGCAACATATTTATTTTGAATAATTGGAAAAAATTGGAAAATACTACATTTGACATAGAGGCAATATGTTTTTTAAGTTTATACCAATATATTATTAATAATATATTTGTATATCATGTGCAAAATAATTGACTTTTAACGCGCCTTTGGGTAAACTTAAAAGCAGATAGACTTTTATATCAAGGAGTATTTAAAAAATTATGAAAGGCAAAAAGATTATTCTTCCTGTATTGTTGACATCTATGGTTGTTAGTCCTGTGGCTGCAAATATTGCTACAGCAGTAAATCCTGTGTTTGCAGATAGCATGACTGCACCAGAAGTTGTTGTAAAAAACAATTTATTAGATAGTTACAAAGCAGGCGAAGAAATTCCACATGACCAGTTACCTACTGTAACAACAGCAGTTGCTTATACAGTTGTAATTTATGGTCCAAACGGCAAAGAATATAGCTTTACTAAAGCTGAGTATGAAGCAGAAGGCTTTACATTCACACCACAAGTTAAGGGTGTATATACTTTTGTATTTAAAGCAGCAGCAGAAGGTTCTGTAACACTTTGCGACAATATCACAATTAATGTTACTGAAGATTCATACAAAATAGAAAAAGTTGTAAATGACTATTGGGCATTACCAACAGAAGTTCCAACTGGTTCAACACTTGGATTATCAGTGCCAAAACTCACAAAAAATGGTGAGAGTGTAGAAGTAGCTGAATTTACCGGCACAATTGATCAAACAACAGGCGCAGTAAGCGCTGATGCTACTGGTGTAGTAGTAACAGTTGTTAGACCAGGTAGCAATGGCAGTGTGGCTCAATATCTTACAAATTGGTCAGCTGCAACAGCTAGTGCACCTGCACATTATAGCTTTGAGGCAGATGTTGCTGGCTCATATAGTGTAAAATATGATTACTATGTAGCAGGTAAAAAAGTTGCTACAATTGCAAAACAAACAGTAAGAGCACTTGCAAACTATGATATTGATGCTCAATTTAAACTTGGCTTTAATTGGGTTGGCAGTATTGATACACTTGTAAACAAGGGTAATTCATTACTTGGCACAACACAAACTTTGCCACAAGTAAAACCAATCAATAGCAAAGCAAGCACAACTGATGAAGTAAATGCATATACAGAAGTT
>JAGCSP010000089.1 GCA_017964105.1 Clostridia bacterium
ATCAAGATTCGTCACTCATTTTAAAGCGTGCCACTAAAAAAATTGAAAGCGGGAATCTTATACTTATGCATCCAACAAAAGCAACAGTTGACGCTTTGCAAAACATTGTTGATGCATACAAAAATGCTTGCATTAATATTACTACAGTTAGCAACACCATAAAATAGTCTTAATAAATTAAGATTATTTTATTATTTTGCTCCAAAATTAAATAAAAGTGCTTTTTTTGTCTTATAAATCGTTTTATCAAATGTGATTATTGTGATAAAATAGTCATATAAAGTAAGGAGAGATTTATCCGTGCCAGTTTATACAAAAAAAGATATTCAAGATAATAAAACAAACAAAAAGACATTGCCAATAGTTTTTTTGTGTATTTTTAGTATTCTATTTATTAATTTACTTTTCAATTTATTGCCATTCATCAATGCATTTATGCTTGGCGTTTTTGGTCTTTTATATTATGTTGGTTGTGTTTGTGGTATTACATTTAGTGCTCTTGCAATTGCAGAGAAGAAAATGTTGCTATCTAAAAAACTAATATTAGAATTTTCACTTTGGTTTTTCTTCTTTGTAATGATTATTCATCTCGCAACATCTGGTAAATTTTTATCATTAAGCTACGGCAAATATATTGCAGAGGGTTATTACTACAAATATACTGCTGGCGGTGTATTATTTAGCATTATTGCTTACATTATTCCTTATCTTACACATGCTGTTGCAGCATATGTACTAAATTCTATTGGGTTAGTAGTTCTCACTGCACTTATTGTTGAGTACTACCTAAAAGAACGAGAGCACAAAGCTGTAATTATAAATAATGCTACTGATGATGAAGAAACAGATACTCAATCTGATGAATCTGAATCTAATGATATGCAAGTTCAACCACAAAGATATGACAATGATATATTTGTGCAAGATGAAGTAGAGTCAAAGGCTGAATCACCAAAACCAGATTACCAGTCTAATAAAGAAAAAGCAAAAATATTGCTTGGCCTTAAAAAGCAAAGTGAAGTAGAGGTAGAAACCAAAAAACCTGTAAAACAAGCAGAAGAAGATGATGGTGTTTACAACTATGCAAAAGCAAAAGAAGCGGGAGTAAGTCCTTCTGGTTACATACTTACACCTAACACATATGAAGATATGGCTAGAGGAAGTAGAAAACCAAGCAAGATTTATCACGATGAAGTTGAAGTAGTTCAGGAACAACCTGCAACACAAAGTAAATTAAAGGCTAAAACACTTAGCGAACGTGATGCAAAAAATCTTGAATTTTTGCGCGCAAGCAAAGGTTACTATAGCAATACAGACGAAGAGCAAGCAAAAGACATTTATGATGAATCACTTACGCTTGATGATTTTGATAACAATCGCCAAAGTTACATTACCAAAATTAATACAGTTGACAATGCATACAACAATGTTTCAGAAGAAGTAGAAAATTTTGATAAAGATGTATTGCAAAATGAAGAAATTTCATTTGATAATTTTGATGTAGAAGAACCAAAACCCGATGAAGAAATAGAAGACGAGTATGTTGCACCACAAGAAGACAAAGTAAAATCTATTGATGAGTACATTGATTCTACTAATGATAAAAAACAAGATTACTACAAACCAAAATTTGCAGCAAGCCCTTATACAATGGAATCAAAAGATGACGAAATAGTTGAGGCAAAGTCTGTAGAACAAGTAGAAATTACGCCAATCAAAGAAACACCTAAACCAAAACCAAAATATAGGAAGCCATCTAAATATATTCGTCCACCTCTTGATTTGTTGCGCACAATTCCACAAGATGATATGCAAATAACAGAAAAAGAAGAAGAAAAGGGCAGAATGATAGAAGAAATACTTGCCAACTTCAAAATACCTGCAAATATTTCAAATATTATCAAAGGCCCTGCATTTACTCGATACGAGTTAACAATTCCTGCAGGTCAAGGTATACCTGTAAGACGTGTTGGCCAATATGCTGACGATATTGCAATGGCAATTCAAAGCAAGGGCAAACTAAGATTACTATTACCAGTAGCAGGTAAAAATGCATTTGGTGTAGAAGTTCCTAACGAATCAGTTTCTGCAGTAGGACTAAAAGAGCTTCTTGAATCACGTAATTATCAAAAATCAACACACCCACTAACATTTGCACTTGGTAAGGATATTACAAATGAATGCATTGTATCCAACTTAGAAAAATGTATCCACATTCTTCTTGCTGGTACAACAGGTTCTGGTAAATCTGTTTGTGCACACACAATTTTATTGTCTCTCATGTACAAAACATCTCCAGATGAACTGAAATTCTTACTTATTGACCCTAAAAAAGTTGAATTTACTAAATATGCAAATCTTCCACATATGCTCATACCAAGGGCAATTAATGACCCACAAAAGGCAGTTGACGCTTTAGATTGGGTATGTAGAGAGATGGATAAGAGATATCTACTATTTAGTAATGCAGGCGTAAGAAAAATTGACGAATACAATCAAATACCAGAAGTTCAATCTGGTATGGTTGAAAAAATGTACTACTTAGTTGTAGTTGTTGATGAATTAAGTGACTTAATGCAACGCGCATCAAAAGAAGTTGAAAGCAAAATTATTAGAATTTCACAACTTGCTCGTGCTGCTGGTATTCATTTAATTATATCCACACAGCGTCCTAGTGCAGATGTTATTACCGGTACTATTAAATCAAATTTACCTACAAAGATTGCTTTGGCAGTTAATAATGGCGTAAATAGTCGTATTATAATAGATGAACTTGGAGCTGAAAATTTGCTTGGTAGAGGTGACATGTTATTTAGCTTGCAAGGGGCAGAATTGCAACGTATTCAAGGAGCATATGTATCTGATGCAGAAATAGATAACATTGTAAACTTCATCAAAGAAAATAACGAAGCATATTTTGATGATACAATTGAAGATGCCATGTTTAATAAAAATAACAATGGTGGATTTAATGCAGAGGGCCCAGGCTCTAGTGAAGGCTTTGATCCATTGCTCAAAGATTGTGTTCGTAATGCAATCAAGACACAAAGTGTTTCTGCTAGTAAATATCAACGTTTGTATGCAATTGGTTGGAATAGAGCAGCAAAAATCGTTGACCAAATGGTGGCGGCAGGATTTATTTCTGAGCCGGATGATAGGCATAAATACACAATATTTATTACAGAGCAAGAATTTGAAGAGACATTTGGCGAGGATTTTGAATAATGAAAAAAACCATACAAAAGAATGTAATTGGTGTAGTATCTCTTGGTTGTGATAAAAACAGAGTGGATTTAGAAAAAATGATTGCCAAATTATCACAAGCCGGATACATAATAACAACTAATTTGAATGAAGCATACATAGCATTAATTAATACATGCTCATTCATATTAGATGCAAGAAAAGAAAGTATAGAAAGCATATTACGTGCAGCAACACTAAAGAGTGCTAATTTAAAACATATAGTTGTTACTGGCTGCTTAAATAATATGCGCTATACTGATTTGCACGAAAGTTTGCCAGAAGTTGATAAATTCGTGCCAATTACA
>JAGCSP010000090.1 GCA_017964105.1 Clostridia bacterium
ACTGGCGCAACATTGAAATATATGTACACAAATAATAATTACGAGCTAGATAAACACGAAATTGACTCAAAGATCACAAAAAACACTAAAATTGTTGTTATAAGTAGCATTTCTAATGTGCTTGGCACCATAAACGATGTAAGTTATATTGTAAAAGTAGCACACAAAGTGGGTGCAGTTGTAATTGCAGATATTTCACAAAGCATAGCACATGCCCCATTTGATGTAACCAAACTAGATGTAGATTTTGCACTATTCTCTGCACACAAAATGTATGGTCCACAGGGCATTGGCGTGCTTTATGGCAAACAAGAATTGTTAGACAAAATGTCTCCATTTTTAATGGGTGGGGATATGATAGAATATGTAACAGAACAAACAACCACATTTGCTTCACTTCCAAATAAATTTGAAGCAGGTACACAAAATGTGGCAGGTGCATATGGCCTAAAATCAGCAATCGAATTTATTGAAGGCGTTGGTTACAAATATATTGCCGAACATGAAAATAATCTAGGCGAGTATTTATATAATCAATTAAAAGCATTACCATTTGTAGATGTGTATGCCACCACCAATAAGTCAAATAGGTCTGGTGTTGTTTCGTTTAATATTCGTGGCATTCATGCTCACGACGTGGCAAGCATACTAAACAGCAAAGGTGTGTGCGTTCGTTCTGGCAATCATTGTGCACAACCACTTATAAGCCACCTAAAACTAGATAGCACACTTAGAGCAAGTGTTGCAATTTACAATAATTCACAAGATGTGGACAACTTGGTATTTGCATTAACTGAAACTTACAATAAATTCAAAAAGTATATCAAGGAGTGATAAGAAATGGAATTAGATGAAATATATACCGAACTTGTAATGGAGCACTCTACCAATAGTCCATACAAAAAAGAGTTGACTTCCCCCACCGCATGTATGCATGGTCACAACCCAAATTGTGGTGACGACATCACCCTTGAAATAATTACTGACGGCAAAGTTATCACAAATCTTGCATTCACAGGACACGGCTGTGCCATTTCACAAAGTTCCACATCAATTATGATTCAAACACTTATTGGCAAACCTTTACTAGAAGCAAAATCCATAATTGAAACTTATCTCAAAATGATAAAACGCGAAAAATTAACTACAAAACAAAAGTCAGTTTTGCATGACGCCGTTGCATTTGAAAACATTTCAAATATGCCAGCAAGAGTAAAATGCGCAACAATGCCATGGCACACCATGCAAGACCTATTAAGTCAGGTAAATGACTTATTGTCAAAAAAGTAGTGTTTTTTGTAAATATACTATACAAATTGACATTATTAGTGAAAAGACAAGGTAAATTAAATGTTGCCTTGTTTTTTGTTTTATGCCTACACCATTTTAAATCATTTGGTAAAACCAAAAAGTTGTCATATAATATAACTAATATGAGAAACGAATATAAACAAAAAGATAATATTTTAGTACGCTGGTGGAAACTTTGTAATCCTCACAAGGGTGCACTAATTGGACAAATAATTTTCTATTCTGGCTACACACTTATGCTCAGTGTGCTCACAATTTTTGCTGCACGCACAATAAACTGCATGTACAATGGCGAGTGGGCAAAAGCATATATGTACTTAGGTCTAGAAGCTGCAACAATTTTAATTAGAAATATTTCTATGCACTTGCAATACAAAATGTATGTAATTCAATGCGAGCATATTAGACTTGTCGCATCCAAAAAGGTTTACAACAAAATTCTTACTGCTGGCGATGACGAAGCAAATGCATTGTCAAAAGAAAAGATAATAAATATTGCCACAAACAATTTGGCAAACATGGCTGATTTCCCTGATCACATTTCAAACTTTGTGGCATACACAATCCAAGTTATATTTACACTTGTGATTGTGTTTACATCCAACTGGCTTGCAGGACTACTTGTTATGGTCATTGGAATACTCAACTTCTTTGTATATATTGCCTTTAATAAAAAATTAGGTAGACTACTAATGCAACGTTACGAGAAAAAAGACGACATGTTTAAGTCATACTCCAAAGTTATCGATGGCAAAGAAGTTATCAATGAATTAAATGGCGCCCAAACATATGAAGATGAACTTGTAACTAGCGTAAAAGGATTTACAAAATCTTATAGTGATTATTGGATGGTAACATCTTGGAAAAACAATATTTGGTGGGCAACATGGAACGTCATTGTGTATGGCATTACTTTCTTGATGCTTTACTATGTATCACAAGGAACAATGGATATTGCCGTATACTTGGTGATTGTTCCATACTTATCTAGCTGTTCCGATAAATTATGTACCCTATTTGATAAATCTAGCAATCTAGAAAATATGCGTGTGGACGTAGATAGAATTAACACAATTTTGAACTTAAGCGACGAAGAACTTATTGAATATGGCGACCTTAATACAAAGAGCGATGGCTACAACCTAAATCTTATTAGCGTAACAGAGGGTGCAAAACCTGGTCAAAAATATACACTTAATAATGTAACAATGCAATTTGTCACAGGTGGTAAAAATGTTGTGCGTGGTCCAAAAGAGTGCGGCAAACGTGTAATATTTGATTTATTGCGCCGCTACGAATACCCAGACCAAGGTAAAATATTGCTAGACAACCTTAATTTATATGATTACAACGAAAAAACATTTAAAACTCACATAAATTATTGCGCAAGTTATCCTATGTTCATTAAAGGAACAATTAAAGAAAATTTATTACTTGCAAACAAAGATTTTAATGCAATTACCTCACTATGTGACAAATTGAACTTAACACCTGTAATTGAAAAATTTCCAAAAGGATTTGATACTGATGTTACAGAAATAGAAAGCTCAATAATACTATTTGCATTAGGATTAATTCGTGCCCTACTTTCAAACTGCAAAATACTTATGATATACGAGTTACCACAAGATGCGTCTGAGGAATTTAGAAAATACTTAAAGCAGTTTGTAACTAGCTATAAGATTGATAAACATTAATATTCTTCACCCACTCCAAAGAGTTTGATGATGTGGCTGATGCATTGTGGGAAGTGAAAGAAGGAAAAGTAAAACAAGTGAAATAAAAAACTCTATCATAATCGATAGAGTTTTTACATTTTAACGCATAAAATATCTCCGCATTTTACTATAATTATACATACACACTAAATAAGTGTGGTAAAATAATACCTAGTTGTGGTATAATGTGTATATGAGTTTAAGAAGCAAAACATTTTTAAAAATAGCAGGAATACTCTCTATTGTCACGTGCACACTATTGCTTGTGGCAGGCATTTTTATTGCTTTTGATTTGTTTGATATTTCTGAAGTATACACTAGGTGGTTTAGAGATTATATTCGTGGAATTTCTAGTGGGGATATTACATTTTACAAAATATCAGTAATCATTAGTTTTGCATTGATGTTTGCAATCAATTTAGTGGCAAGCATAACTTACCTTAGAGCAGGGTTTGCGCAAAACGTAAGCGAAAGTCACTATGTGTCATTATCAGTAATTTCTTGCGTACAAATATTTTTTGGTAGTACACTACTCCCTGGAATGATTGTGCTTATCATTGTGTTTAGAAACAAACATATCTACAATTCTGCACAAGAAGTTCCACAAGAGAATTCACTCGCATCAAAGGTAACTAAACTCAATGAACTAAGGGACAATGGAAAAATTGATGCTGACACATACAAAAAACAATTAGATAAAATACTTACCGAACATGTAGAAAACGAAGACGATAAATAAGTCGTCTTTTTTTATTTATTTATTAGTGTTTTTTTTAATTATATTATATAATTAACATGTGAATGCATGCATGAGACTGCTGGTATTGTGTGCACTCGCTATTGCAACGTGTAGACTTCTCATCTGCAATTTTTATGTGTATTTGCAAATGTGTATTTGTGATATATGTGAAATGTTGCAAAATAAATAATAGGAGAATAAAAAAATAAATGTTTGGATTTAGAGCAGATGGCACACAAGTAAAGGTTGACCCAATCTCAAAAATTGTGCCATACATCATGGTTACGCGTAATGATGCGTGCCAACTTGCAAGACGCGATGTTGAATGCGAAGGCATGGACGCATTCATTAAGGAACAACGCGAAAAAGGACTCAATTTTAACTACATGCACATCCTTATTGCTGCATTCGTTCGTACATTTGTGGAAAAACCAAAACTAAATAGGTTTACCATTGGCGGCAGAATATATCAACGCAACGCATTGCAATTAAGTATTACTTTAAAAGAAAGCTTGAACGAAGACGCACCAGATATTACAATCAAAATGCGTTTTACTGGTCAAGAAAGTATTTTTGAAGTAAAAGAAAAAGTAGATGCAAATATCAAACAAGCATTTGAAGATGCATCCAAAAACAATAAGAGCACTGGCCTTGCTAGCGCACTAACAATTGTTCCACACTTTATGATTCGTGGCGTTGTGGGATTTATTAAATTATTAGACCGCTGGGGATTGCTTCCTCGTTCAATTTTGGACGTAAGCCCATTCCACACAAGTATATACTTAACAAACCTAAAAAGTATTAAGGGTGATGCAGTGTATCATCATTTATATAATTTTGGCACCACGGGTATATTTGCCGCAATGGGTAAAGAACACATTCAGCCAGTAGTTGATTTGGATGGCAACATTGTTACCCGCAAAATAATGGGATTGAATTTTACATTAGATGAGCGCTTTTGTGATGGCTTCTACTTTTTAAAAGCAATTAGACTTATCAAAAGTTATATTGCCGACCCAAATAAACTAAGCGAACACTTGGATATTGATCCAATTGAAAGCAAAAAAGAACGTCGCAAACGTCTAAAAAAGATTGCAAAAGAAGAAAAGAAAAAACAAAAAGAAGCAAAAAAACAAAATAAAAAGAACTCCAAATAATTGGAGTTCTTTTTTAAATATCCACAACAATATTATTAATTACACTCTCGTTATTGTTATACAATTCATCTAGTGTTGGAATACCATCAGGCTCTGCTTCAAATGTGGAGTGATCTGTGTCATAATGTGCTTTAAATCCAGCAAAGTGATAAATAGAATTAAGTGTGGAATATGCAAAACTCATATTGTAGTTTACTGCACACACTTTTTTAAGGTCTAGTTTATCAAAACAAATCTTTTTAATTAGTTTTATTACTTCTGAGAACCCAGTATCTGATGTGTCGTTATTTAGTATAATATCAAGGTTTGCATACTCCTCTTCTTTTACTACATTTAAATACACAAGTGCCACGCACTCATTTGTGTTATTCTCAAACACATCCCACACAATTGCATGGTCTTCTGGGTTAAGCACTTTTTCGCGTACAAATTTATGAACATAATTTAATACATCAGTGCTTTCGTCCATCACAAAATAAAATTTTGGTTCGTCTCCATTTGGGAAAATGTATTCACCTTCATAAATACGCTCAATCTCTTTATAGTCAAATGGTAATAATTTTGACAATGTATATTTTTCAAGTTCAATTGTTACATTTTGTTTGTCTTTTAGTAAATTGAAAAAATCATAATAAAAACTTTTTGGTTTGTGTGCAATTAATTGTTGGGAGATATTATAAGCTGTATCGCCATTCATATCCACAAGGTCTGGCTCAATACCCCAAATTTTTTCTATGAATTCATAAAACCTTACATCTTGATCATCTAATAACATATGATTGCTAAGAAGTTTTACCCCATTGTTTTCCAAGTACTCTTTGTAACGCTTTACAATACCAGAATATTCATTTAGAGAAATGAAATTTTTATGTTTTACGTCCACTGCATATTTAACTATGTCGTATACCCATGCAGTTGCCTCTTCTGGACTAAAATACATGTAGTCGGTATATTTAATTGTATCTGGTTTTACTACTTCTATCTCGTCCATTACTTTTTCTCCCTTAAATATTACTTTTACATTATACATTATTGTTATAGTTTTTTCAACAACTTATTTCTTTTATTTTGTATTGAAATGTAATTGTGTTAAAATATCATTTGTAAAACAAATGAAGTGAGTTTATTTTTATATGGACAAAAGAAAAGTTGCATTAGCATACGCAAAAAATATGACTATGATTATCATCGGCACATTTATTATGGGTTTTGCCTTTAATGTGTTCCAAGCACCTAATCATATTACTCCTACCGGGTTTTCTGGTATTGCATCAATAATTTCATATTTATTATCACAAGCAAACATATTTATTAGCCCTAGCCCAATATATCTTGCACTAAATGTATTCCTATTTATATTTGCATATAAAATGATGGGTAAAGAATTCTGTATTTATTCTGCCACCGGCATTTTGGGTTATGCACTATCAATGGAAGTGCTTAGATATGTGCACATAAATGTGGGCTCCGACTTACTATTATGCTGCATATATGGTGGCGCAATAATGGGAGTAGGCACGGGCCTTGTAATTCGCTTTGGTGGCTCTACTGGTGGCGCAGATATGAGTGCAGTGCTACTAAGAAAGATTATGCCAAACCTATCTACTGGCACCCTTATTGTAATAATTGACGGCACAATTATTGGTGTTAGTGCAATTGTGTATGGATTAAATCTTGGTATGTATGCCTTAGTGAGTTGCGTGCTTATGGGTAGCATTTGCGACATGATAGCAAATGGCAATAAATCTGTGCGTGCATATTACATAATCACCACCAAACGCGACGAACTAGCAAATGCCCTACTTGACCGCGTGCATAGAGGTGTAAGTAACATTCAAATCACAGGCATGTATTCACACGAAAACCACGATATGTTATTTGTAGTTGTGCGTATGTCAGAAGTTGTTACCCTAAAACGCGTAATTCATGACGTGGATGAAAAAGCATTTATAATAGGCGTGAATGTGCGCGAAGCAATGGGCATTGGCTTTGAAAAATTACATGTAGATGATAAAAAAATGCTCAACTTTAAATTACCAACTAAAAAGCATAAAACTAACAAATCAAATGAAACAGTTGGCGACAACAAATAATTCATGGTAAAATTATATTAGCAATATATATGAGGTGAAACTATGGACGAAAAGTTTTTAAATAGTAAAACATATAAAAATTTACAAGAAGCATTTGCAGGCGAAAGTATGGCAAGAAATAAATACACTTACTATGCTTCCAAAGCAAAAAAAGATGGTTTTGAGCAAATTGCTGCAATATTTGAAGAAACTGCAAACAACGAAAAAGAACATGCAAAATTGTGGTTTAAGGCAATGCACGATGGCGCAGTGCCTAGCACAGAAGAAAATTTGTTAGCAGCAGCAGAAGGCGAAAATGGTGAATGGACAGAAATGTACACACGTATGGCAAAGGAAGCGCGCGAAGAAGGATATGAAGCACTTGCTCGTCAATTTGAAGGCGTTGCTGCAATAGAAAAACACCACGAGGAACGTTATCGCAAATTGCTTGCAAACTTAAAAACAAATCAAGTGTTTGCAAAGAAAGGCGAAAAGGTTTGGATTTGCAGAAATTGTGGTCACATCCATGTTGGCAAAACAGCCCCTACGGCATGCCCAGTGTGTGCACACCCACAAAGCTACTTTGAAGTAAAAAGCGATAATTATGAATAAACAAAAAAATGACTTAAAATTATTTAAGTCATTTTTTTATTGCTCGGGGGGAGCAATTTAATTAAACAACTTTTACAAGTGTCATTACTTGTGTTTCTAATTTTTCTAGCCACATACGTGAAGATGTAACAATAATTTTGCCATCTTTATATTCTACTGCTGTCTCTCCAGCAACGAATGTAACATTAGCTGTTAATTTGCCATCTTCAATTGCCCATGTGCCAGCTGCAGTGTACTCTGATGAATCTGCGAAATATTGTTTGTATTGAAGTTCTCCTTCGCTTGTTACATTAAATTTAAGAATCACAGTTTCCAAATCAAGATACTCATCTTCTTCATCTGCTGTCTTGTCTGCTTTGTTGTGCAATTCCATAAAACGTGCAAAGGTTGATGTGTCTGTACTTCCATTATAAGTATACACTGCTGACTCAACATACCACTCGCCCACAATGTCTGCAGGTTTTAATTCAGCAGGTGCCTCATCTTTCTTCCCGCATGCCACAAGTACACAGCCACATAGCAATATGCATAGTGCAATTGATAAAAATTTCATATATTTTTTCATAAGATATCCCCCTCCTATATAACAATTATAACACCCCCCCCCCCACGACTTTGTCAAACGTTTGTGGGTAAAAGATGCAAACAAACTGAGTATTGATTTTGAGTGCCATATGTGGTAAAATAGTAAATGTCAAACGAGGTGTATTATGGCAACACTTGAATATTATCGTAATAAAGTGGAAAAAGATTTTGGTAATAACGAAAAATGGGGATTGCCAAAAGATTACGAGCGCAAAAGTTTACTCACTCCAGATATGGACGAAGATTTAGCATACTTCGCACTTAATTTGGAAGTGGAAGAAAATGGACTTATGAAACGCTACAAAAACGAAAAAGCTGTTGAATTTGTTAAAACAACAGAATTTGGCACAATTGATTTGGGTGTAGATTTCACAAGAAAAAATCGCAGACCAGAATTGGTGTATGGCTTAACACCTACAATGCTTATGTTTGTGGTAAGTCACCTTAGTCGTGAATTGCAAGCAGAAGAAATATACAATCCGGGATATTTCAAACGCTTTTGTGAAGAATACTATGAACACGAAACAAATGAGACATACAAAAAAGTTGTTACCCCTGAAATATGGAACAAAGCTATTGAAGATACTAGAAATTGGCTAGTGGAAAACTATAATCCAATGCAAGATATGAATAGATAAAAAACAAAAACTACTAAGTGATAATTAGTAGTTTTTTATTTTGCATAATTGCTATAATCTTTTTGTATTTTTAGCATCTCGTCAAAATTGTCATCGCTGGCAGCTTTGTTTTGTGTAATTGCACCACATTTGGTACATTTATATGTTATTATATATCCTTTTTTACTATTTTCAGTAAAATTGATTGGTTGTTGTAATCCTTTACATGTATTTTGTCTATCGCCAGGATTGATATCCACGTGCAAACTATATAGGCAATATGGACAGTGATTGCGAGATGTGTAGCCAAGGGGTTTTACCACTTTGCCACAATGTGCACACACAAAGCCCTCATCATTTTTGGTAAAATTTTTCACTTGGCACCTCCCATATCTTTGAGGTACTCTTTTACCATATTTTCATCAATCTTGTAGCCAGAATTAAAACTGTAACTATCACTATTGCCAACTATCACGTGTTCGTTCATAGAAATACCATTTGGTGTAAGTGCATTTCTCAAGTTCTCAGTAAACAATTCATCTTCTGCGCTAGGTGTGCTATCTGCATCAGGATGATTATGACACACAATAACTTGTGTTGCATTGTGTGACAATGCATATTTTGTAATATCGCGAATACTCACATTCACACTACTCTTTGTTCCGTCAGACATTTTACGATAATCAAGCACAAATCCTTGCGCATCAAGTAAAATGGCATACAATTCTTCTTTTGATTTATTTTTTAATATACTATTTGCAAATATGACTGCTGTAATTGTGTTTGTAATGCTAGTTATCTTTTTTGCCTTATGATTGGAATAATAGTCATAAAATGATAAAAAACTATGTAAGAAAGTGGCAGTAACTTTGCCCACGCCTTCCACTTGTTCTAATTCTTCAATGGGCGCTTCAAACACGCCATCAATTGAACCAAATTTATTTATTAAATTGTGCGCAGTGGGGTTGGTATCTTTTTGAGCTACCACGAATGACAACAAGTATTCCAACACTTGATGTGGTTGCATATTGTTCATGTCATTTTTTAACATGGTTTCTCTTAACCTTGTTCTATGCCCTTTGTGTACATTATTTTTCATATAATTATTATATCATATATTATTTGTATGTTTATAATAATTTTGTGCTATGCAACAAAAAAGACATCTGTTTTAAAGATGTCTTTTTATTAACACCATTCGCAACTATCGTCACATTTTTGTGATGCAGAAGGAATTAATGCCGTACTAACGTGATTTGTTACGCTTGTGGTATATTTACCATACAATGTAATGTTGCCATTTACAACTCCATTAAACTGCATTGTAAGACCACTATTTGTATACCAACCGGCAAACGTATAGTGCGTGTGATAATGATAATATTTCTTTATCAAATCGCCACTATGTTTTTCTTTAATCCACTCAGTTGTGTCATGTTTGTGTGGTTTGTAACCAGACACATCAAGAGTTGTGCCTGCTTCCACTTTGATAGAATTATATGTTGTTGCACCATTTGATACAAATGTTACAGTGTAAATATTTACTGTGCGTGATAGCACCCATTTTGCGTACAATGTCACATTAGTGCTTGGCATTGTGGTAATAGTTGCTGCATTTGTACATTCGCTATCATAATACCAACCAGCAAATGTATATTCTTTACGCTCACTTGTGCCATCTACATTTTTTACACCATTAATTGTAGGAAGTGTAATACTTGCACCCACACTTGCTCTAATGCTGCTTACTGAGTAGTCGCTGTTAGTTACAAATGTAATGAGTGTTTTGGTATCGATTATGTTCCATACGGCATACAATGTTTTGTTTCCGCGTGGTTGTGTGGTCCATGATACAATTTCACCTGCTCCCATGCTATCTAATGTCCAACCAACAAAACTATAAATATATTGAATATTATCCACAGTATTTGTTTTATTTGAACTGATGCGTGGTAGTGTGATTGGTGTACCTGCTTTATTTGTAATATCGCCTACACTTGCACCACCAAGGGAATCAAATGTGATTGTGTATTCTTGGTCAGATTCTTTCTTCCAAGAACCACCATTATTCTTTACCCAGAACTCGTCTACACCATAAGTGTAACTATTGATGTAGTTAGTTAATTCACTCATATTTACTGCGCTACCAATATCTACAAGTTTTAGTGGGTTCTTGGAGCCAGAACTTGACGTTGCTTTGATTGCAATATCCACACCTGTTGCAACAGGCATTTCCACATCCAATTCTGCTTTTTGAATATATTTTGCACTATTCAAATAAGATGTGTACAACTTTAATGTTGCAGTATCTAATTGATCATTGTTTGCAAGTTCTTTTAGGTTAATTGTGATATTGTGTGCGCTACTGCTTGAAGTGTAACTGTAATTAGAAATTACATCAGTAAAGTCAATTGGAGTAGTTCTATTTATAGTTTTGTCCATGGCTTCACTAATTTTCTTCATGATATCATCATTAAGACCTGTGATATATTGCACATAATCCATAATGCTATCACCAAGAGTTGCAAGTTCTTGTTTTACTTTTTTCTCATATTTACCGCTCTTTTCTGTGCGGTATGTGTATAAGTAACCATCGGCATAGTAAATCTTTACTGTTCTCTCGCTTGACCAACTATTCATATCGTCATTGACGTTATATAGTGGGTGAAGCACAGGAATTGTAAGATTAATCATAACTTGTGGCTTTTTATCTACCAATTTAATCTTTGCATCAAGTGGCACATTAAGTGTAATAGGAATAATGCCAGCAAGTGTAATAGATACATCAAGTGTTCCAGTAATATGGAAATCGTTATATTTAGAATTGTTTACAAAGCTTGTTACTAAATCTTTTAAGTCAGTTAGGTCAAAGTGACTTGCGCTCTTGTTGTAATTGTTTGCACCCTTAAATTCGGTTACATCCAATGTGAGATTCATATTGCGTGCGCGTGTTACTTGAACATTTTCTGCACCAATATATTTTAGCATACCATCAAGAGTATTTATTCTAAGTTCCATTATCTCATCATTAATTTCAATATTTAATGCAAGATAATTTTCTTCTTTTCCATTTACTACTCTATTTACAAATTCAATACTCTTTACTTTGTCAATGTAATCTTTTGCCTTTGATAACAAGTTATCAATTTGTTCAAAATCAGAAACATCTACTGGCTCTACGCCAACTAAATTTCTCAAATTTGACACATCTAAGTCATCTACGTTTGGCAAGTTTGCAAATTTTGAAACTATGCCATTTTGTGAATCAACATCAAACAACTTTAATGCAATTGATGCAAAATACATTAGTGTATTTGTATCAATCTTAAGTTTTAATGAATTTTTAAAGTTAGATACAGCATTGGAGTAAGTTGCATATAGCTTGTTGTCTCCATTTCTGCTATCCAATACACCACTAAACTTGTGGTCAAGATAATCACTTGTTCTATTTTTTGCATTGTTTGGAAGTGTCACAAGACCAGATGCGTAGAAATAGTCAATGTTTATCTTGCTATCAGTTGTGCCGTTTTTTGCATTATGAATTTCGAAGAATGCATCTTCTACTTTTGCATATAATTTTGTTTGATTTGTTGCAGGATTGTATTCATTTACTGTTGTATTAAGTGTAAATGCATACTCTCCACTATTTGCATACTCAATGAGTGCATCTACAAAATTGAGCACTTTGGAATAATCTACAAATTCACCTTGTGCCACACCATCAAGCAACATAGTATCGCCAAGTGTAATTGTGTCTACAAAGTTGCCATATGTAAAGTTGCTTAAGTAGAATGCTAAGTTTTTGTGAATTGTGTCATCATTTTCCCAATATGCATTTTCAAAATCAGCTGAACCAATTTCTGTAATATTATTATCATATACGTTTGTTGCAATGATAATATCATCTAGCAATTCGCTTGAATTTAATTTTACTGCAATGTCAGTAAACTTTGATGTGTTTACTTTAAATTCGCCAAGACCAACAATTAATTCGTTTGCATTACCTTCAAATCTTAATGTTGACAAATCTGGAATTTCAATTGCAATACCATTTGACAATGAATCAAATGCAAGTTCTTTATCAAACTTATCATTTACCCATGCCAAAACGTTATCAATTTCATCTTTGGATAATTCAATCTTTATTTTTAATCCTTGAATGCTTACATATGCCACATTGTCTGCAAGATAAATCTTTGCGTCTAATGTACCCAATGAACCATACACTGATGCGTATAGCTTATTCTCCACTTTGTCTTCTACTTTTGTAGGAACAAGTGATGCTTGAATATTGCCTTCAAGTGTTGTATTGCCAAAGCGAACGGACGCATCAAAACTTGCATTGTAACCAATGTATGTTTCGCCATCTATTACATATTCGCTAGCAATAGCGTTATATGTATCCACAAGTTTTTGTGCATGATCAAGTATTTCTACTTTGTCATTTAGTGAATCATATTCACCTGCAACATTTATTGCAACAGGTGTATAGTAATCAAACACAATGCTTGCAGTGATATTGTTGTAAGCAAATTGTATGTTGTCTAATGAGTCATTTGCTATATTTAGCACTACTTTAAACTCGTCTGCAATTGTCAATTCAAGTTTGCCAGGTGTTAATTTAAAGTTACTAATTATGCCATTTATATCAAAATTCATAGATAAATCATATTTTTCTAACAATTCATCTAAGTCTTCTACTTCAAGCATTTCAAATACTTTGTCTAGTAATGGTTGTGCATTATCTAAATCAAAGCTTGCTTTGTATCCAAATACATTTGCATAAATTACATTTTCTAAATATGTAAGTGCAATTTGTTTTTCTTTTATACTTGTTGTAAGTGTTGCTGCAATTTTGTCATCAAATTTTGTGTAACCAAGTGTTGCATTATATTCACTACCATCAAATGAAACTTGCGCATTTGCACTAATATGCTCTACTTCAATTAGTGTTTTTGTTGCGTTAATAAATGGCAATAAATCGCTAATCTTATTTGTGTATGCGCTTACATTATCAAGTTTTACTACACTATCGTTTGATGCGCTAATGTTTGCTACTAATTCAATATCTTCATGTACATATTGTAACTTGCCATTTGCGTAAGATACGTATTGTACTTCGTCTAACAAATTTTCTATGCTTAATTGTTCTACTTCAAACAATTGCATAATGTCTTCAATAAATGTAGGTAAATCACTCAATGTATCATATAGATATACCATGTCAAGTGCGTTCACATATACTTTGCCATCTTGCACATATACGTCCACTTTATAATTTTCATAATATACTGATACTTGTGCAATTAATTCATTTGCAAAATCTACTTTTGCTTCAACAGTTAGTTGATATTCTTTTACATTTACAGTTGCACTAATTTGAACTTGTTTATTTTCAATCAAATCATGTGCCAAATCTAATAAGTTTACTACATCAAATTGTTCTGTGAGTCTTGTGTAACTAGATACACTTGGCTCATTTATTTCAATTTGTGTTTCGTAATTTAAGTAAATATATGCATCAATATCGTTGTAATTGATTTGAATGTTGTCAATTCTGCCACCATTCAAAATTAATTGAATGTAAATTTCGTTATTTATTACTACATACACAACATCTTCACGCACAACAAAGTTTGTGATTTGCATGCTTTCAATATGTAATGGCAATTCATCAACTAGTGCTAATGCACCATTAAATATGTCGTTCATATCTTCACTAGTTAAATAGTAACTAAAACCAAGAGCATTTACATACAAATTGTTTGCGTATGTCAATTTAAATTCTTTGTCTAATAATTTTCCGCTTACATATGCCTTGATACCATCTTCATGTTGTACGTGAAGTGTAAATTCGTGCAATTCGCCATCAATATACACTTGTGCAATTCCATGAATATGCTCGCTATTAATTAAATAATTAATTGCGGAAATTGTTGGAACAAATTGGAATACATCGTTGTCATAACTTTCTATGTCAGTTACTTTTTCTACAATTTCTTGTGCATCAAACTTAAGTAGTAGTTGCGCACTAAATTGTTCGCTTTGCATTGACACATTGCCAATGCCATTTTCTACATTTACAAACACTTCAAAGCCGCCTAATGCTACTATGAAGTTGCTTCCATTATATTTAAGTGTCAAACTTGATGCAATATCTAGTGCACCCACGCTATTTGAGTTGCCTGCAAATACAGTTTTAATCTCGTCAATAAGTTCTGGTAAATCTTGCACTGAGCCTTGCAATTTTATTGAATCATCAATTGACACATACAACACACCGTCTTGCAATGTGATTACAAATTCTTTATCAAATGCGCTACCACTAATTTGTGCACTTATGCCACCTTCAAAGTTTACAACTGCATGTGCGCTAATTGTTGTATCCATAAAGTTTGCATTAATATCTGCACTAAATGATTTGCTGTCTAATATATCTTTTACTTGTGATGCAATTGCTACTATATCTAATTCGTGATATTCGCCAGTAGGCACAACTACATAATCATTTGTTGCACACACACTAGCACTTAATTCCAAACCACTAATGTTTGCATTAAGCACAATATTGTTAGAATCAAGACCAACGCCAAATGTGTAACCAAGTACACTTGCCATTATCTTTGAATCTTGCATAGATAAAGCAATATTCAAATTACCTAAATCAAGTTGTGTGTCTACTTCAAATAAATCTAATAACTCACTAAATTGATTTTTGTGTAACACAATATGTGCGTCATCAATATCTAGGTAAATATTTTCGTTTGCATATGTAATTACTACATCAAGCCCAAATACATTGCCTGTTGCTTGCGCTGTAAAACCATCTACAAATGATGCACAAACATTAAACAAGAATTCATTTTCTTCAAATTTCAATGTAATATTGCCAGCAACATTTTTGCTTTCAATAATTTGTGCGATACTATCTACATAAGGCAAGAAGTTTAATGCGTCAATATATTCTTCTTCATTGATTGCTGGAGCAACAGCACATCCATTGCCTAGAACAATTTCTGCATCTGCACCACCAACTGATGCAATTATTCTATTTAGTTTATCACCTGTTACGTCAAATACTATTGCTTCGTCAGATGTAAGTGTTACAACTACACTATCTCCTACGCGTTCAACATTCTTTATTACATCTAGTGATAAGCTAGTTACCATATCTAACACTTGGTTTGCATCTACATTTACATTAACGTCAATACCAAATGCGCTTAGTGCATCCAAATATTTTTCATAATCAGCAAGAGCCACTTTTACTTTTGCGCCAAGTGCGTCTGCATACACAAAACAATCTTTGTATTGTACATTTACACATACTTCGCCTGCACTGAGTGTTCCAAATGCATTCAAATTTGCAAAATTGATATATCCGTCAAATGTGATGTCACCGTATGCAACGTGTGCACTTACAAACATATCCTCTGTGAGTGTGTTGCTAATACTTTCTACTATTGCAAATGTATCTGTGATGTCCACATATTCATCTTGTGGTGCCTCTACCACTTTGCCATTGTTTCTAGCAACAACATTTGCTTTAATCTTAATTACATAACCTTCTACTTCAATATCACTAATTTTTGCAGACACAAGATTATATTTTGCATCTGTTGTAAGGTTAATTTTAATACCATTAAATTCTAATGAAACAATATATCCATCTTCAATTTCTTGCACATCTGCAGCAAGTTCTGCTAGTGCAGATGTATCTAGGGCAGACAATTCTTTGTCAAGATCCACACCAAGTAAATTTGTTACACTGCTAATTGCATCCATTGCAGTTGGCACATATAACTTATAATTTCCACCAAGCACACTTAAGTATAATTCGTTATCAATATATCTTGCTTGTGCGGTAATTGTGTGGTCACCATATGTGGCGTTCATATCTGCCGCCACCTTAATATCTGTAAGTTCTTCTCCAAAGTTTACATTTGCACCAAACAATACTTTTGCAAATGGTTCGCCATCTTTATCCACATCAATTGATGCTGTCATTTCTATATTTTCGTTATCTGTGATGCTAGAAATGACTTTTTCAATAGCGCTTGGCTCTGGAATTGTGAAGTTTAATTTGTTACCAGAAGAAAGAGTGGTGGATGTATTCATCACCATAAACAAAGCTACGCCAAAAGTTACCACAATATATGTGGCAAGATACACAAGTGTACGCTTAATATTAA
>JAGCSP010000091.1 GCA_017964105.1 Clostridia bacterium
TAATACATGCACGCACCAACCCAAGTCAATAGAATAATATCAAATTTTATTAAAATTTGCCATCTATTTGTACATCAATAATTACATCCACATGTGGCATGTAATCTTTTGGTTCGCTATAAACCTCCTTAAATCCACTCCATTTATCACTTTCGTATGCACTAAAAAGATTGTCGTATTCAAATAAATCGACATTATTATTTGTCGCAAGTTCGCGTGAATATTGTAAACAATTTTTAATGTCTTCCATTAGTTTTATTTTTACTGTTTCATTAATTTTAGTTTCAACTTCGCTAAGTGAATTTAGGTCATTGTTTTCATTGTTTATTTCCACAACTTTTAGCAACAAATTACCCTTATACTTAATCAATGGCCTACCGTCTTCAAATTTGCAAATTTTATTAATATTTTTCTTTCTAATTTCAAGCATAATATCTGCATTTTTGTATCCCTCACCATTTACATTTTGTAGCTTTATATAGCCAGTTTTTATATTCCGCTTTAATGCATTATAGCAACTTAAATTGTCAGCACTAAGTGTTGCTACTTTTTTGCCCGTTTTTAGTACGCAAATATCACCATTGCAATTTAAAATTTTATTGATTTTGCCGCTGCCGTTGTCAGATTGAGAATTACTACTACCTTCATTTTCTTTTGTATCAATTATTGGTATCATGCTAATGCTACTTGGAGTGTAATATTCTGTGTAAAATGCATCAAGTGAAGCATCTTTAGAAATTGTGTGTTCTTTGTTGTATTCAATCATGGTACTTAATTTTAAGGCAGGCACAATTTTGCTCGCTACTGCAGCTTCCAACACATCTTTGGCTTTTTGCTTTGAATTAAATAGCATTGCGTTTTTTGTAAGCTCGCCACTCCTATTTAGATAGTCCAGCGTGGAGCGCAAATCATCATTTAATACGTCATCACTAATTACAAGTGCATCACAATGCGCAAGACCAATTGCCTTGCCTATATCTAGTGACATTTTGTTTAATGCATCACCAAGTGTTACACCCGTAGAGTTAATTAATTCCACCCCATTCGCGCTATCTGTTTTTTCTGCTGTTGGTATAACAATTAGTGCTGACACCGAGTAATTATTCTCTTCTTTATCAATACCAATAGCTGTTACAATTGCTTTTTCATTTGCTTGCGATGGTAGATAAATTGCAGGTGCAAAATATATCAATCCTGCAATGATAATAAAAACGAATAAATTGTTTTTAAGCAACTTTTTTAGCTTTGTCATCATGTTTTAACTTCCCTCTATATCTTTTTATTTGCTCACACAACATAGTTACCAACAAAATAGTTGGCAATAAAACATGCAATACACTAATTGCAATGCAAAATGGTATGCTTGTGGTAACATTAATTAATTTGGATAAATTCATATAAAAACCAATCATGCCACAAAGTATAATTACTGCACAAATGCCACCACACGTAATGGGCTTGATACCTTCAAACATTTCTTTTAAGATAGAGGATGATATAGATGTAGTAATACATATTTGAAGAAGTAATGCAAAAGTCCAAATAATGGAGCTAAACCAATCAATTCTTGCAGAATTGTTTGGCAAATCAGTGTACAGTGGCATATCGCTGAATGCGTATGGTTTATATATACCAATATTTTTAAATAACCCCACATACACAATCATAAAAAACACAACAAACACATATGTAGCAGCCACTATGATAAGTAATTTTTTATGCGAAGATTTATCTTCTTTTATATCTCCCATGCACATCAATAAAATCATCCAATCTCCATACACAAAAGTTGTTCTAAATATACCTTCAATAACACCTTTCGGGTGAGACATAAATGGTAATAAGTATTCAAGATTAATATTTTTCATTGGAATTATTACTGTTACCACCACGCCTATTGCAATTAACATAAACAGTATTTCAGTAGTTCGTGCCACACTACGCAATCCTTTTACACCAACATACGCCACAAGCAAAACTATTGGTATTGCAAACCAAATCCAAGTAAAATTTTCAAATAAAAATTCCAAAAAATAATGATGCACTTCTTTGACTGCAAGCAAAGTTTTTAGCATAAAATACACAAAAATTATGCCATAAATGGCATAAAATGTAATTTTACCAAAGTATTTAAGCAAAATATCCTTAAATGATTTGCCCGGAAAAAATGAACAAGCACACACAATAATTGCTGTAAATATAAAGTCGAATATTAAACCCAATAAAACTGAAATATATGCATCATTTTTTGCATAGCTACTAACAACAGCAGGAAAGTAGAGAAATTTAAGTGCTATTACAGAAATGCATATCATTCTGCACAATTGTTTATTTGTTATCGTTTTCATTTCTCATCCTCACACTGTTTATATTTTTTACGCTATTTGGTCTATTCCTAAATTTTGTTAAATGTGCTTTAAACATCCCATCTTTTGTGTCACCCTTTACATATGGTGCATAAGGTGCAAGATATGGTGAACCATATGAGTCAAAATCACTTAATCTGATTAGTAAAAATATACTAAAAATTATTACACCATAAAAGCCAAGCAAACCACCAATTATTGTGTAACCAAATCGAAGTATGCTTAATTGCGATGTGTGGTCTGGAATAGTGTACAAAGTAATACCGCTAAGTGCCACTATCATCACCGCAGGTGATGAGATAAGGCCTGCCTCCACAGCTGTATCACCAAGGATTAAGGCACCCACAACTGATAATGCAATACCCAAATACTGAGGCATTCTAAGACTTGCCTCATACAAAATTTCAAATAAAATTAACACAAACAATATTTCCATAAATGGTGTGAATGGAATATTTTGAGTAGAATTAATTATGGTGATCAAAAATGTCAGTGGCAACACTTTATAATGATATAGTTGCACACTCAAATACAGCGATGGCAACATAATTGTAATTAAACAACATGCAAGTCTAAGCCACCTTATCAAACTTGCGTGCACATTATTGGAATAATAATCATCACTATTTTGTAAGTCTTCAAAAAGTAAAAATGGTAGAGTAAGTACAATGGGACTACCATCCACTATTATTGCTGCCCTGCCTTCTAACAATTTTGCACTAACCACATCTGGTTTTTCACTGGTGCCCACTTGCTTGAATATACTACCTGGCCTTTCTTCCAAAAAAGATGCAACATAATTACTATCAATTATGCCATCAATATTGATTTTTTCAATTTTATTTTTTATTTTATGTATCAACTTTTTGTCACAAACACCACCTATGTAGACAATACATATATTTGTGTTGGTATATTTCCCAACTTTCAAATACTCCACACCAAAGTTGTTTGTAGCTAAAATTTTTCTAAGTAACGAAATGTTTGTTTTGTAATTTTCAACAAATCCCTCCCTTGGTCCTTTAAGTACTGCACTTGTAGGTGGCTCGCTTATATTGCGTTCTTTTGCGATATCTAAACCAACAGAAATACAAATAGCACTATCATCCACCAAAACTATACATTTGCCAGCTGTAAGTTCACTTGTTACTTTTTCAATTTCTACTTGTTTACAATCTGGATGTTCAATAACCAAAAGTACATCGTCAATAGATGTGCTTTTCAGTTTTTTTACTTGTAGCGGATTAATAACATATTCTGTTACTTTTGACGAATCACAAATACCATCTATATACATGATAATTATTTTACCATTACTGATTTGTTTTGAAACTATGTTGTCATCGCTCTCAAAGCATTTTTTAATATTATTACTTAAATCAATTACATTTACATTTTTTTCCATATTTTTAGTGTGCATCAAATTATTTTTGTTATACAAAAAAACATCCTTTAATTTTCATTAAAGAATGTCCTTTTATAAATGTTTAAGTTATTATGCGTGCATATATTCTTCCACAAAAGAATTGTATGCTTCTTGCTGTTCTGAAGTCATGCCATCTATATTTAACTTTATTGATCTAAATATCATTACAACACCAAGTTTTGAATCTTCTACCTTTACATAATGACTAATTTGGTTGCCATCAATAATATATCCTGGCATTTCTGTTAGCCAGATTTTTGTTTGATAATACTGAGTCATTACAACATCAAAATTCTTGTATGCAGGATATTCTGTGCTATACGACATCAATTCTGTAAGATATTCTAAACTAATTGCAACGTCAAATGAACCAAAGTTGTATGCAAATGTGTAATCTAAGAATGCATATAAATCTTCTTTATTTGTAATTAATAATACCGTGTCATTGTCATCACATGAATAATAATGATAATTGTCATCACAAGTATTTTCAAAATTACGTGCACGATTTTCAAATGCCTCATAATTCACATCATCTTCTGAAACTAGGAATAATTCATGTGCCAAAAACTCTTGTGATTTTGTAGTTCCATCTTCTGCAAGAGTGGCCTTAATTTCTGTGTTTGTTACGTCAACTATGTACCAAATATCATCGATTTTCACTTTATTCCACGCATGACCTTGCCCACTTAGTGTTCCTGTAACTCTAATACAATCTATTCCTTCCATGTTACATAGCATAGAAAATGCTTTCGCATAACCATCACACACTACCATTTTGTTAGTATCTAAGAAAACGCTTTCCAGATAATAACAAGTAAGGTTCATATTTACACTTTGAGATTCTAATGAATAATGGTCATACACATAGTTATCACATAACCAATCATGAATGCAAAGTGCTTTTTCATAATCAGTCATATTGTTGCTAAGTATGCTATTCAATGTTGATTTTGCATATTTGTAAATATAGTATGCTCTACTATTTGCTTTTGGGATAGGTGTATATCCACCTTCAATTGCCCAAAATAGTTGTTCACTAGTTTCTACTACTATACTCAAAAACTTATCATCAGACGCAAAACTATCATAAGAAGCATCGCGGGATTCACAATCTAATCTTTCATAATATGGCACCATATCATATTGTTGCCAGCCAAGGCTACTACTGATGCCTGTTCCAATTCCTGTGTTTTTATCCACATTTTTTAGTTTGCATTGTTTATCGCCTTTGAATACCCATGTTACTTTATAAACATAAGCTATGCTATCATGAGACAATGCCTTTATTTGTGGCAAATTAGTGATATATGAATATGTTTCAAGATATGCATTATCAATTACTACTTCCAAATGCGTTGATATTTTTTCACCTTCTGCAAGAATTTCATTTTTATACTTATTTGATAATGCAAGAGTATATTCGTCATTTCTGTTTACAAAATTATAATATGCATAATTGCGTAACTCTTCATCACTAGAAATATATTTATCGTTTATTTTTCCATCAAATAAATATATTGAACTATTATCTGTAAATTCACCTTGTGAA
>JAGCSP010000092.1 GCA_017964105.1 Clostridia bacterium
CAAAGAAACAGGCGAAGTAATTGAGAGTGATGTGTTCCTTGGTGATGTTCCTTACATGACAGAAGAGGCAACATTTATTTTTAATGGAATTGAGCGTGTGTGTGTTAGCCAAATTGTTCGTAGCCCAAGTGTTTACTTTAGCAAAACAGTAGACAAAACAGGCCGCGAGATTTTTGCATCCACATTAAATCCACGTCGTGGTAGCTGGCTCGAGATAGAGCAACGTGAAAAAGATCCTATATCTCTTCGCGTGGCACTAGATAAGGGTGGCAAGCTTAGCCTTGGTGTGTTCCTAAAATGTTTTGGTTACACACGTGAGCAAATTTTGGATATGCTTGGCGACAATGAAATCATCAAAGGTACTCTTGACAAAGATGGCATTGAGACACAACACGATGCTTTAATTGAATTGTCACGTCGTACCCGTCCAGGTGAAATTCCAAGTGCCGAAGCAACAAAACAATACATTTTCAGTCAATTCTTTAGCAATCAATATTACAATCTTGGTGATGTGGGCAGATATAAGATTGATAAAAAACTTGGTCTTGCAAATCGTCTTGTGGGCTTAACTGCAGCAGATGACATTGCCAACAAAAAAGATGTAATAGTAAAGGCAGGCGAAAAAATCACAAAAGAGCAAGCATACGCAATTCAACATTGTGGCATCAATGGCGTGTGGGTGCTAGATCGTGATGGCAAGCGCCACAAAATGTATGGTAACAATCGCGTAAAACTAAGCGAAATTATCAAATGCAACGAAAAAGAATTGGGTATTGAGCACAATGTGTATTACCCAGTGCTTGCAGAAATACTAAAAGAATACAAAACCAAAGAAGAAAGGTTAGAGGCAATCAAGGCAAATGTAACAAACCTTGTGGGCACCACAGTAACACTTGACGATATCATGGCTACTGTGTCATATTTCCTTGACCTTAACTCTGGCATTGGTTATGTAGATAACATCGACCACTTATGCAACCGTCGTATCAAGGGTGCAGGCGAATTGCTTCAAGATGCACTTCGCGGTGGTATGAATAAGTTATCAAATGCTGTAAAAGAAACACTTCAAAGCCATGATTTGACAGATATTACACCTGCACAAGTTGTAAATGCTCGTCCAATCAATCGTGCTTTCAAAGATTTCTTGGCATCTCACCAATTAAGTCAACTTATGGATGCAATGAACCCACTAAGTTCACTTGCACAAAAACGCAGACTTTCTGCTGTTGGTCCTGGTGGTATTAAGCGTGACCGCGCAACAGATGAAGTGCGTGATATTCACCACAGTCACTATGGCCGTATTTGCGTAGTTGAAACACCAGAAGGTGGCAACATTGGTCTTATTAACTCACTTGCAGCATATGCAAGAGTAAATGATTATGGATTTATTGAAACACCATATCGTGTGGTAGATAAAGATAAACATGTGGTTACAGATGAGATTGTGTATTTGATGGCAGACGAAGACGAAAACTGCTACATTGCACAAGCAATTGAGCCACTAAACGAAGATGGAAGCTTTAAAAACGAGCGTGTACAATGCCGTTATTTCGACACTGTAACAGAAGTTCCAAGCAGCATGGTAGATTATGTGGATTTGGCACCAGGCCAACTTATTAGTGTACCTACATCCATTATTCCATTCCTAGAAAACGATGATACCCCTCGTGCATTGATGGGATCAAACATGCAACGTCAAGCAGTTCCTCTAATTACAACAGAAGCACCTATTGTGGCAACAGGTATGGAACACAAAATTGCGCTAGATAACTGTGCAATTATTGTGTCAGAAAAGAGTGGCGTAGTAAAATATGCAGACGCAACCACAATAATTGTGAAAAATGATGATGGCACTGAAAGCACATACGAACTAACAAAGTTTGTGAAAACAAACCAAGAAAGTTGTATAAATCAAAAAGTAATTGTGAAGAAAGGCCAAAAAGTAAAGAAAGGCGAAACACTTGCTGATGGATACAGCACATCTGGTGGCGAACTTTCTCTTGGTAAAAATATGCTTATTGCATTTATGAACTGGGAAGGTTACAACTATGAGGATGCTATCCTTCTATCAGAGCGCCTTGTAAGAGAAGATGTATACACATCTATCACATTAAAAGAATTAGAAGTAAAATCTCGTACAACCAAACTTGGTGACGAAGAATTTACTCGCGATATTCCAAACCTTGGCGAAGACGTACTCCGCAACCTAGATGAAACAGGTGTAATAAGAGTAGGTGCCGAGGTAAAACCTGGTGATATCCTTGTAGGTAAGGTAACCCCTAAGGGTGAAACTGAGCCAACCCCAGAAGAAAGATTGCTTCGTGCTATCTTTGGTGAAAAGGCAAGAGACGTAAAAGATACATCACTTCGCGTGCCACATGGCATTAGCGGTGTTGTTGTAGATATTCAACGTTTCTCACGCAAAAACAAAGACGAACTAGAAACTGGTGTAAACCAAATGATTCATGTAACCATTGCACAAAAACGTAAAATTAGCGTTGGTGATAAGATGGCTGGTCGTCATGGTAACAAGGGTATTGTAAGTAGAATTCTTCCTGTGGAAGATATGCCATTTATGGCTAATGGTCAACCAATTGACATTGTGCTTAACCCACTAGGTATTCCAAGCCGTATGAACGTAGGCCAAGTGCTAGAAGTTCATTTAGGTTTAGTAGCAAAAGCATTGGGTATTAAGATTGCTACCCCAGTATTTGATGGTGTAGATGAAGAAGATATTCAAGACTTATTAAAACAAAATAACTTCCCAGAAAACGGCAAGATTCAATTGTTTGATGGCCGCACTGGTGAACCATTTGAAAACCCTGTAACCGTAGGTTACATGTACTACATCAAACTAGAACACATGGTTAACGATAAGATGCACGCAAGATCTACTGGTCCATATGCATACGTTACCCAACAACCTCTTGGTGGTAAAGCTATGTTTGGTGGTCAACGTTTTGGTGAAATGGAAGTTTGGGCAATTGAGGCATATGGTGCAACCAAGTTGCTTCAAGAAATGCTCACTGTAAAATCTGATGACGTTGAAGGCAGAGTAAACACATATAAGGCAATAGTAGAGGGTGCACCTTTACCAGAGCCAAGTATTCCTGAATCATTCAAGGTGCTTTTAAGAGAACTTGAAGGATTAGGACTAGATGTGCAATTGCTTAACAAGCAAGGTAAAGAATTTAAGATTAGTGACCTTGATGACGACACAACTCAAACATTTGCTGAGGCAACAAAGGCAAGAGAAGTTGTGAATGATGTGGCACTAGAATTTGAAAACGAAAATGTAAATGTTGAAGAAGATTTGGAAACAGATGAAGATTTCGATAATATCTTTGATGAATCTGAATTATTTGACGACATTGACGATGAAGAGTAAGGAAAAGGAGATAGAATATGTTTGAATTAAATAACTTATCAGCAATTCGCATTGGTATCGCCTCTCCTGAAAAAATTAGAGAGTGGAGCTATGGTGAAGTAACCAAAAGCGAAACAATCAACTATCGCACACACAAACCAGAGATGGGTGGACTACTTTGCGAACGCATCTTTGGACCAAAGAAAAATTGGGAATGCCATTGTGGTAAATACAAACGTATTCGCCACAAAGGTGTTATTTGCGACAAATGTGGCGTAGAAGTAACTAAGAGCAGTGTGCGTCGTGAGCGCATGGGACACATTGAACTTGCAACTCCTGTAACACACATTTGGTTTATGCAATCAGTACCTTCAAGAATTGGTATTTTGCTAGGATTAAACAGCAAGCAACTTGAAAAAGTTGTTTACTATGTAAGTTACATTGTTACCGATCCTGGTAATACTGATTTTACAAGGATGCAAATCATTTCTGACTATGAATATCGTGATGCACAAGAAAAATATGGTTACGATTCATTCAAAGCAGGTATGGGTGGCGAAGTAATTAAAGAATTACTTTCAGAAATTGACCTAGAAAAAGAAAGTGCAGAATTGCACCACATTATTGAGACATCAAAAGGTCAAAAGAAGATAAAAGCAAACAAAAAATATGAAATTATAGAAAATTTGCGTGTGTCTGGCAACCGTCCTGAGTGGATGGTGATGGATGTAATTCCTGTAATACCACCAGATGTACGTCCTATGATTCAACTAGATGGTGGCAGATTTGCTACAAGTGACGTAAACGACTTGTATCGCAGAATTATCAACAGAAATAACCGCTTGAAAAAGTTTATTTCTATTGGTGCACCAGAAGTTATTATCCGCAACGAAAAGCGTATGCTTCAAGAGGCAGTAGATGCCTTGATTGAAAATGGTAAACGCGGCAAGGCAGTTCAAGGCCCAAAACAACGCGAATTAAAGAGTTTAACAGCATCATTAAAGGGTAAACCTGGTAGATTCCGTCAAAACCTTCTTGGTAAACGTGTTGATTATTCTGGTCGTTCTGTTATTGTTGTTGGTCCAGAACTTAAAATGTATCAATGCGGTCTTCCAAAAGAGATGGCACTTGAATTATTCCGTCCATTTGTTATGCACAAATTAGTTGAGCGTAACTTGGCACTAAACATTAAAGCAGCAAAACGCGTGATTGAGCGTCAAACACCAGTTGTTTGGGATTTACTAGAAGAAGTAATCAAAGATCACCCAGTGCTACTTAACCGTGCTCCATCAATTCACAGATTGTCAATTCAAGCATTTGAGCCTGTGTTAGTAGTTGGTCGTGCAATTAAGTTGCATCCACTTGTATGTGCTGGCTTTAACGCTGACTTCGACGGTGACCAAATGAGTGTGCACGTACCACTTAGTCCTGAGGCATGTGCAGAAGCACGCACATTGATGCTTGCTTCAAATAACATTTTGAAACCTTCTACCGGTGACCCAATTTGTACACCTTCACAAGACATGGTGCTTGGTTCTTACTATTTAACATATGTAAGAGAAGGTGCAAAGGGTAGCGGCAGCAACTTTATTAGCGAAGACGAAGCTATTATGGCATATCGTACTGGCGCAGTAGAATTGCAAGCACCTATTAGTGTGCGTAAAGAGTGCGTAGTAGATGGCAAAACTTATAGAAATCGTGTGAATACAACTGTTGGTAAAATTATTTTCAATAGTGGTATTCCACAAAATATTGGTTTTGTAGATCGTAGTAATACTGAGCATATCAACGACTACGAAATTGATTTCTTGGTTGCAAAGAAACAACTTGATGTTATCATCAAGAAGTGCTTTGACAATCTTGGAACTACCGAAACTGTAAAAATGCTTGACCACATTAAAGAAATTGGTTACAAGTATTCTACAATTGGTGCAATTACTATCAACGTATTTGACATGCAAGTGCCAAAAGATAAAGATAGAATTGTAAAAGAAACAGAAGAAAAAGTACTTGAAAATGATAAATATTATCAACATGGCTTCATCACAGAAGATGAAAAACTTGATAGAAATATCAAACTTTGGAATGACGCAGTTGCCGAACTTAAAGGTGTTGTGCTCAAACAAATGGACCCATTAAATCCAGTACGTATGATGGCTGAATCTGGTGCTCGTGGTAATGTGGGACAAGTGCTACAACTTTGCGGTATGCGTGGTATTATGGCTAACGCATCTGGTCGTAAGGTTGATATTCCTGTTAAATCAAATTATCGTGTGGGTCTAACACCACTTGAATACTTTATTTCATCTCGTGGTGGACGTAAAGGTCTTGCCGATAAAGTTTTGAAAACAGCTGACTCTGGTTACTTAACACGTAGGCTAGAAGCAGTTGCACAAGAAGTGTATATTTCTGAAGATGATTGCTTTAAGAATAACGGCGAAAAAGTTCGTGGTATGAAAGTAAAAGCAATTACTCGCGATGGTACACCTGTAAGTAGTTTGCAACAACGCATTATTGGTAGATTTACCGTAGGTGACGTTGTAGATCCAAAAACAAAACAAGTAATTGTTCCTGCAGATACTATGATTAGTGCAGCTCAAGCTGATGCTATTGTGAATGCAGGTATTGAAGAAGTAGAAATTCGTACAGCTCTTACTTGCCATAGTCATGTTGGTATTTGTGCAAAATGTTATGGTAAAAATATGAGCCAAAACAAGATTATTCCTGTGGGTGAGCCTGTAGGTATTATTGCAGCTCAAGCTATTGGTGAGCCTGGTACACAGTTAACCATGCGTACTTTCCACACTGGTGGTGTTGCTACAGCTGCCGATATTACACAAGGTCTTCCTCGTGTTGCAGAAATATTTGAAGCTCGTCGTCCTAAGGGTGCAGCAACTCTTAGCGAAGTAAGTGGCAAAGTACAATTAAAAGAATTGAAGAACAAAGATGGCGGCAAATATTACGAAGTATTTGTTAAAAATCCTGAGGGTGATGGCCACTATATCATTCCATTTGGCATGCAATTAAAAGTGAAAAATGGAGATATGGTAGAGGCAGGCACAGTGCTTACCGATGGTTCCATTTATCCTGCAGATCTTCTTCGTACTCGTGGCAGACTAGATGTAGAAAATTATCTTCTTTCCGAAGTTTTGGCTACATATTCTAGCCAAGGTGTTGCTTTGAACACCAAGCACGTAGAGATTATTATTCGTCAAATGTTGCGTAATGTAAAAGTAGAAGATAGCGGAAGCACACATTTGCTCGTGGGTGACGTTGTTGACCGCTTTAAATACGAAGCAGAAAACGAAAAGACACTTACCGAGGGTGGCGTACCTGCAATGGTTAAACCACTTGTTCAAGGTATTACAAAAGCTGCATTGTCTAATCCAAGCTGGTTAGCAGCAGCATCCTTCCAAGAAACTCCAAGAGTGCTTACTGATGCATCTATTAAGGGCAAAGTAGACAAACTTGAAAGTTTGAAAGAAAACTTGATGGTAGGTAAGATTATCCCTGTTGGTACTGGTTACAAAGATACTCGTAACATTGCACCAGTGCTTGCTGACGGAGTAGATGAGTCCTCATTCGAAATGGATGAAGCAACAGCAAAATTATTTGAGGAAACCGAAGAATAATTTGTAATAAAATAAGAGAGCATTTGTGTGCTCTCTTTTTTGTATAATTTAGGTATTTACAAGTGGGCAATAGTATTGTATAATATAGTGTATTTTTTAGTGGAGATTTATTTTATGGAAAAGCAAAGTAAAATAAAAATGTCAATAGAACGAAAGATTGCTCTTGCAATGTACAAAGATATAGAAATTGATGAAGTCCAAATATTTAAAGTATTTAATGAGCCAGTTCATCAAGTGCTATTTAAAGATATTCATACAGGCAAAAGAATTGTCATTTGTGACAAGGATTTGTTTTATAAAGAGTCAAGGGGTGGTCTTAAACTTGAATCATTAACAAAAATAGCACGTGATTATGGTTATATCAGTGCTGCAAAGTTTAATGAAATTAGTATTAACATAAAAGATGCTAAAAATCATCCAGAAATGGTTAATGCAACTGCAAACAAATTGTATAATGAAATTATTGTAAACCAAGCAGAATTTGATGCAACTAGTTCAGTGATGCATTTAGGTTATTTGCCTAAATTAAATGTTTCACCAAACCTAAAAGTGCTAGTGAATGGCAATGAAGTACAATTGGTAAGTAGAGATGTTGAATTTTTAAATGACAAAGAAGACCATACATTTTTAGAAACATATTTATATGCAAAGTCAAGAGTATGGAATGGCGAAAACATTATTCAAGGTCCTCATCTTACTGAAGCTATAACAAAATCTACTGGTCTATTTGCAATAATGAAAGATGAAGTGAAACAAATCAAAAAAGATTATGATTTGGTCTCAAAAAACCTTACATTTAACATAATGTAAAACAACTAAAAAATAAATAAATATAGCAGTTTTTATTTATTCAAAAAATATTAAAATTAGGTATTTACAATTATGCATTTATGGTGTATAATATTATTACAAGATTGAAGGAGACGTAACTTATGTTCAATGAATTAGAAGAACGCAAAGAACAAGAAGGGATTTTTTTAAAAAAAATGGATTATGATGAATTTTTGTCATCCAACAAAAGATTTGATTATTTGTCCTTAGAATATCATCGTGTTTTGGATTTAATCTTAAAGTTAAATATTTATAATAAGGTTAGACATACTGGCAAAAATATACGCATTATCAATGCAGCAGTGCAACCATGTTTAGGCAATATTGGCGAAACAGATATTGAATATATTGATAAGAATACAGGTAGATTTTATAATTTAAAATTAAACACTCTTACATTGATGCTTAACTATGGTGTAAAAGATGTAAAATCTCAACAACTCCCATTACAAAAATCATTATTCGGTGTTAATAGTGCAAACAAATCAATCTCTAATGTTATCAGCTCATTAGAGGAAGCTGGATTAGTTGGTAATGAAAAAATTCATAATGCATTAACAGGCGTTGCTAATCCAGGAGTAAATTTGCGCAATGGTATCATGGCAGTTAATAATGAATTGGTAAACTTAAAAGTGACACCAGAACAAATAGAAAAATATACAGAAGAATTTCTTGCTGACAATTTGCATGTTGATTATTTTCATTCAAGTGGCGCATATCCACAAGAAGTTGCAGATGCACATCCAATGCATAAAGTTGTAGAAGATGTCATTAAAAGCCAATTTGAAGTATCACAAAAGAAGTATGTAGAATTTGTTACTGCTCCTGTAAGTGAAAGATAATTATAAAAACAAAAAAGACTGGAATTTCCAGTCTTTTTTCTATGCTAATTTTTTAATTTTTCTTTCGTCAATATCTATTGATATTAACATTACTTTGTTATTTGAATTATTTTTTACCACACTTTCATATTCTTGAGGTGCAGGAATATCTAAATCATATCTTAATGCAGTTATAACATAATTCATTAGTGCGTTGCAAAGGCTAGAATTGCATTCTTCCATTGTTAGTCCATCTCCGCCAATTCCCAACTCATCAATGTACATTAGATATATTTTGTTGTCTTCGTCGTAGTATACTACGGCTGGGTAAACAAACTTTTTCATCAAAACTCCATACTTCTAATTATATTTTATACCATGATTTTATCATAAAATGTGATAGTTGTAAAACGTATGTGCCACATATATGCAATAAAATTTGGATATTCTAGAAACACCACGCAGGGTGGGGTTATAACTTTTAGTTATAATATATTACAAAAAATGTTGACAATAGGCGCCTTTGTTGTTATACTTATCCATGGTTATAGTATAATGAGTGTACTATGCGTAGTCACTCAGTTTGGCAAATGCCTTGATTGGTGTGAATAAGGCTAGCCAAACTTACATTCTCGCGTACTATAAATGCACATAATTGCACTATCTAACAATTATTGTGTGTGCTAGCGAGATGCTTTATAGCAAAACAGACATTTTGGGTTGAAAATAGAAGTTTTGCATTATATTTTGGGAGGATTAAAATGCCAACAATTAACCAATTAGTAAAACAAGGCAGAAAGAAAGTGGCAGTTAAATCAACAGTTCCTATTTTGGATGAAAACCCACAAAAAAGAGGTGTGTGCTTAAGTGTTACCACAACTAGCCCTAAAAAACCTAACTCAGCATTGCGTAAAATTGCTCGTGTTAAGTTAAGTAATGGCCAAGAAGGCACAGTATACATTCCTGGTGAAGGTCACAATCTTCAAGAACACAGCGTTGTTCTTATTCGTGGTGGCCGTGTGCGTGACTTACCTGGTGTACGTTATCACATCATCCGTGGAACACTAGATACTGCTGGTGTTGCAAAACGCAAACAAGCGCGTAGTAAATATGGCGCAAAAAAAGGTAAATAATAAATAACTAAATTTTAAGGAGAAACAAATATGCCAAGAAAGGGTAGCGTACCTAAACGTGATGTGTTGCCTGACAGCAAATATGGCTCAAAAGTTATAACAAAGTTAATTAACCAAGTTATGATGGATGGCAAAAAGGCGATTGCACAAGGTATAGTGTACGATTCATTTGATATTATTAAGGCAAAACTTGGTGTGGAACCCCTAGATTACTTTACTCAAGCATTAGAAAATGTAAAACCTGTGCTTGAAACCAAAGCAAGAAGAGTTGGTGGATCCAACTATCAAGTTCCTCTAGAGATTGCGCCAGAAAGGCAACAAACTCTAGCAATTAGATGGCTAGTGAAATATGCTCGTCTAAGAAACGAAAGAGGTATGGAGAACAAACTAGCTGCTGAAATTATGGATGCATACAACAGCACTGGTGGAGCATACAAGAAGAAAGAAGATTCACATAAGATGGCAGAAAGCAACAAAGCTTTTGCACATTTCAAGTGGTAGGAGGAATGTATGCCTAGATCAACTCCATTACAAAAATTACGCAATGTGTGTATTATGGCTCACATTGATGCTGGTAAAACAACAACTACTGAACGTATTTTGTTTTACACAGGTAAAACTCACAAAATCGGTGAAGTGCATGAAGGTCAAGCAACAATGGACTGGATGGCACAAGAGCAAGAGCGTGGTATAACAATCACATCTACTGCAACTACATGTTACTGGAATGGTTGCCAAATCAACATTATTGACACCCCAGGGCACGTTGACTTTACAGCAGAAGTAGAGCGTTCACTTAAAGTTCTTGATGGCTCAGTTGCCGTATTTAGTGCACGTGAAGGCGTGCAACCACAAAGTGAAAAAGTTTGGCGTCAAGCTGACAAATATAACGTACCACGTATGGTATTTGTTAATAAGATGGACAGACCAGATGCAGATTTCTTCCGCGTGGTAGAAAAGATTAAAACAATGTTAGGTTCTAATGCAGTTCCTATTCAAATTCCTATTGGAGCAAGCGAAACATTCCGCGGTGTGATTGACTTGGTAGAAAACCATGCAATCATCTACAAAGATGACCTTGGTAAAGATATGGAAGTAACAGATATTCCTGATGAATATAAGGAAATGGCTGCAAAATATCGTCAAGAATTGATTGAGCAAGCTGCAGAACAAGATGATGCACTTCTCGAGAAATACTTCTCAGGTGAAGAACTTACAGTTGCCGACATCAAAAAAGGTATCCGTATTGGTACCATTAACATGAAAATATTCCCTGCAACATGTGGTAGCGCACTTGCAAACAAGGGTGTTCAAAAACTTCTTGATGCAATAGTTGACTATATGCCAGCACCTACTGATATTGCTGCAATTAAAGGAACAAACCCAGACACAGGAGCAGAAGAAGATCGTCATAGTAGCGATAGCGAACCATTTGCTGGTCTTGCATTCAAAATTATGACAGATCCATTTGTAGGACGTCTTACATTCTTCCGTGTATATTCTGGTATGATTACTGCTGGTAGCTATGTATATAATAGTTCCAAAGGTAAAAAAGAGCGTGTAGGTCGTTTGATTAGAATGCACGCAAACAATCGTCAAGAAATTGAAGAAGGCTATGCAGGTGAAATCGTAGCTATCGTTGGATTAAAGGATACAACCACAGGTGAAACACTTTGTGATGAAAAACATCCAGTAATTCTAGAAAGTATGGATTTCCCAGAGCCAGTTATTAGGGTTGCTATTGAGCCTAAGACAAAAGCTGACCAAGAAAAAATGATTTTAGGTCTTGTAAAGCTTGCTGAAGAAGACCCTACATTCAAAACATATACTGATCAAGAAACTGGACAAACAATCATTGCAGGTATGGGTGAGCTTCACTTGGAAATCATTGTTGACAGATTAAAACGTGAATTCAAAGTTGACGCAAACGTTGGTGCTCCACAAGTAGCATACAGAGAAACTATCCGCAAAGAAGTTGAGGTTGAAGGTAAGTATATTAAGCAATCTGGTGGACGTGGTCAATATGGTCACTGCTGGATTAAGATGACTCCTTTGCAACCTGGTGAAGGTTACAAATTCGAGAATAAGATTGTTGGTGGTGTAATTCCTAAGGAATACATTCCTGCAATCGACGCAGGTATCAGAGAGGCAAGCCAAAATGGTGTGCTTGCAGGCTTTGAAACCGTTGACTTTATGGTAACTGTTTTCGATGGTTCGTATCATGATGTGGACTCATCCGAAATGGCATACAAAATTGCTGGTTCCATGGCATTCAAAGATGGTGCTAGAAAGGCAGATCCTGTACTTCTAGAGCCTATTATGAAGGTAGAAGTGGATATGCCAGACGAGTACTTGGGCGATGTTATGGGTAACATTAACCGTCGCCGCGGTGTGCTAAATGGTACAGAAATTCGTAACGGTTTACAAATTATCAAGGCAGAAATTCCTCTAGGTGAAATGTTTGGTTATGCAACCGACTTAAGAGGACTTACTCAAGGTCGTGGTAATTTCAACATGGAATTCTCACACTATGCTGAGGTTCCAAGAAATATCGCTGAAAAAGTTATCGGCGAAAGAAAATAATAGCTATTTAATAGGAGGTTTTAAAAAATGGCTAAAGAGAAATATGTTAGAACAAAACCACACGTTAACGTAGGTACAATTGGCCACGTTGACCATGGTAAAACAACTCTTACTGCTGCTATCACAATGACACTTGCTGCTCAAGGTAAAGCACAAGCTATGGACTACGGCGCAATTGATAAAGCACCAGAAGAGAGACAAAGAGGTATTACAATCAATACCGCACACGTAGAATACGAGACAGACAAACGTCACTATGCACACGTTGACTGCCCAGGGCACGCAGACTATGTTAAAAATATGATTACAGGTGCTGCACAAATGGACGGCGCAATTCTAGTAGTTGCTGCAACAGATGGCCCAATGCCACAAACACGTGAGCACATCCTTCTTGCTCGTCAAGTTGGTGTTCCATACATCGTAGTATTCATGAACAAAACTGACCAAGTAGATGATCCAGAACTTCTTGACCTTGTTGAGATGGAAATTCGTGATCTTCTTACAGAGTATGGTTTCCCAGGAGACAAAACTCCTATCATCAAAGGTAGTGCATTATTAGCACTTGAAGCAGCAAAAGCAGGCAAAGCAGATGATCCTGCATGCAAATGCATCAATGAACTTATGGATGCTCTTGATAACTACATTCCAGAGCCACAACGTGCAACAGACAAACCATTCCTTCTTCCAGTAGAAGACGTATTCACAATCACAGGTCGTGGTACAGTTGCTACAGGTCGTGTAGAGCGTGGTACTGTTAAAGTTGGTGACACAGTAGAAATTGTTGGTATGGGTTCAAGCAAACAAACAGTTATTACTGGTGTTGAAATGTTCCGTAAACTTCTTGACCAAGCAGAAGCAGGCGACAACGTAGGTCTTCTTCTTCGTGGTGTAGAGCGTAACGAAATCGAAAGAGGACAAGTTCTTGCAAAACCAGGCACAATTCATCCTCATACAGAATTCACCGCAGAAGTATACGTATTAAAGAAAGAAGAGGGTGGCCGTCATACTCCATTCTTCAATGGTTATCGTCCACAATTCTACTTCCGTACAACAGACGTTACAGGTACAATCGAACTACCACAAGGTGTAGAAATGGTTATGCCTGGTGACAACGTAAGAATGACAATTAAACTTATCACCCCAATCGCAATCGAGCAAGGTCTTCGTTTTGCTATTCGTGAAGGTGGTAGAACAGTTGGTTCTGGTGTTGTATCAGCAGTGTTGAAATAATAACAAGAAAAGAAGAGTATTTACTCTTCTTTTTTGTGTTTTAATTAAATATAAATTATAATTGTTACTAGTTGTAATAAAAATATTATTTGTGATATAATATGGGTGTATAGAGGGAATCTAAATGAAAGAAGAAGATCTATTGTTTAAACAAACTGTTGACGGGTTTGCATCGGAAAAAATCAATACAATTGCCAACCGTATGTTTGGCACTATTGATAAAAATGGTCATTATGACATTAGTCAACCTATCAAAGACGAGCTTGTAAAACTTCCAAAATTTAAGAAAACTACTTTTAATAACTCTGTATTTTGCGTAGTGAATAAACCAGGAATTGGTGAACTTGTGTTCAAAATTGACTATGAAAAAAATACAAAAGACAATGTTGCTAAGGCAACTATGTATTTACTTGAAAATTTATACAAAGTAAATGGTTATTTGCAAGATACAATCAAAACCAAAATTGCAGAATATGTAAGCGGTCTTGATGGATTTATTGAAAATTCCTACAAAGAATTTAATGTGAGTGTGAAATGGGAAACTGGTGCCGACGATGATGAGGGTGGGATGGAATATGTTCCACAAAGCAAATATCTTCTTGCACAAAAAGCATTCTTAGATGCACTAAATAAACTCACAAGCGATAAATATAATGCCATTTATGAAGATTACTTTACCGAAAAGTTGAAAGTTATCAATGGCCTTGGTAGTGATTTTAGTAAAGCAGTGTTAGAAGATTTCCGTTCTGAATATGCAAAAATAGAGAAATTCTTCCTAAGTAACAAGGATTACAAAGCACTTAGCGAATTGCTTGATGTGTGCGTGGAACGCAATAGATTATTAAAAGCACCTATTGGCCCACAAGAACAAGCAAGATATGAGCAAGAAAAAGAATATTTTGCAGAAATTGAAAAAGCAACTGCAGTATTTACCAAAAAAGCAGAAGATATTCGCGAAAATGCTGTGGAAAAGGCTAAAAACCGCTTAGATGAGGCTCAAAAGGAAAGTGTTGAAGAACTTTCAAAGGTTGTGGTGAAACCTGTAGCAGAAGCTAAACCAGAGCCAAAACCTGAAGTAAAGAAAGAAGAACCTGCACCAGCAAAGAAAGAACCAGCAAAACCAGCAGCAAGTTCTACAAGTACAACTGAGCAGCCAGAAAAAAATGCTGATGCAAAAAGTGCAGAAAAACCAATTAGAGGTACATCTGTTATTGATAGACTTAGAGAGCTTACTAATAAGCAAAGTAATTTTGGCGAAAAATTGCAGGAATCCAAAGAAACTAAGTCTAAAGTAAAAGTTGTGCAACCAAATCAAGAAAAAGAATCAATTAATGAAGAATCAATACTTCTTGACGATATTAATAATGTAGGCAAAGAATTACAAAATGCAAAAAAAGAAGCGTCAGATGAACTAATTGCAGGTGGGAAATAATAGTTTAAAACAAAAAGAGAGAGTCATGTGACCCTCTCTTTTTATTTTGTATTTACTTTATTTGATTCTTGTGCATCATATATAATTACTTCCACAGGAGCTTTTGAATCTTCACGTTTATTGAATTGAATTGCTTCCACATAGTCAAGATACTCTTTTCTATTGTATAAATTGTATGTTCTGTCGCCATGCTTGTGATTTGCAACATTTTCAATATTTGTTAATTTGTTGGTTGGATCTGATACAATTTGCCATGCTTCAAACACTTCTTTTTGTGCACTTTCTGATTGAACTACTGCTTCTGACTCAATCCTATCTGTTAACATTTCAGCCGCCATGCCCAATTTATTTAGTGATTCAAAGAATTCTTTCATTTGAGATTTTTGATTCCATTCAACGGGGCTCTTGCTTGCAAGATTTAAATCTTCTTTTACACATTCCTTAATTGTTTGTAGCAAGTTTGGATTTCTTAAATCTAATACCTGATTATGTGTTAATGCAGAACGCACCCAAGTATTTTCTGGGTCTAGCATTTTTTTAATTTCACTAATTATATATTGTGCTTTTGGTAGACCTTTACCTTGAACTTCATATTCTTTAACAATTTTATCTAGTAATTCTTGTTGGGGAAGAACATCTTTATATAGTTGATCAAATTGTTCACTCTCTACCTTGATCATTCTACGTTTTTCTTCAATAATAACTTCTGCTGGTTTCCCTGGAAATTTATTTTTAGCAGCTTCTGTCATGCAAGGGTTTGTAGCGATAGTGTGACTCTTATATAATCTTGCAATGCTATCAGTAGGATTTGGGTCAGTTGGCTCAAATGTTTTTGGCAATAAAAAATTAGGTAATTCTTTAATTAAAGAAAACATAGATTTTTTACCATATTTTGCTTCATAATAAGCATGATATCTATCATTTGCATCGTGTATTGATGGAATTAAATTGTTTCTTACGTTGCCTATTAAAATGTTTAATGAAGCTTTTCCCATAGTTGTCACCTCGTTAAAATTACATAATTATTATACCACGGCATAGTACAATTGTAAATACCCAAAATATAAGTTTATATATACTATTTATATATAAATATGTGTTTATTTTACATTATGTGGTAGTTATAGTATAATAAATAATAGAGGAAAAGTTGTATGATTGTAGCACAAATAGAAAATTTAAATAAAAAATACAATAGTTACACACTTGGTGTGGATGATGTCAGTTTTGCAGTAAAAGAAGGCGAAGTGTTTGGCATAATTGGTCCAAATGGTGCAGGCAAAACTACCATTATAAAATCACTAGTGGGCTTACTAAAACCAACTAAGGGTAGTGTGGCACTAATGCAAAAAAATGCATTTAGCGAAGGACATATAGTTAGAAGTGAAGTTGGATATTTAGGCAGTGATGTTAGTTATTTCCCAAATAAAACAGTTGAAGATAACTTAAAGTTTGTTGCCCAAATGCATGGAGTAGGTACTGACAGGGTGGATGAACTCACAACTGTGCTAGAACTAAACCTTACACGCAAAGCAAAACAACTATCTTATGGAAATATCAAAAAGATGGGAATAGTTATGGCACTTCTTTCGAGTCCAAAGTTAATCATACTAGATGAGCCAACAAACGGTCTTGACCCATTGGTAAAACAAAGTTTTTATAAATTGATTGAAAAAGAGCAAAAACGTGGTGCTGCCATCATAATTACAAGCCACAACTTGCAAGATATTCAACGTCTTTGTGATAGAGTAGCAATACTAAAAGAAGGTAAAATAATTGCAGTAGAAGAGATGGCTGCACTAAAAGAGAAACTTCTTAAAAAGGTGACAATAGAAACAGATTACAGCGAGCCTGAAATTACATTAGCTGGCGTATCCAATGTGAAGCGTGATGGCAAATATCTCACATTTAATTACAATGGCGAGTTGAATAAATTAGTGAAATATTTGCACAGTATAGACGTTGTAGATTTCAATGTAACAGATGCAGATTTAGAAAGTATGTTCTTGTATTTTTATGAGTAATAGGGGGTGGTGATTTATGAGCGGAAAATTAATTAATAAAACAATATTTAATAATCATAAAAAATCGCTACTTTACTGTATTTTTTGGTCATTGTTAATTGCTGGAATGATGGTTGTAACAATCAGCATGTTTCCAATTGTTGCAAAAGCAGTAAAGGGACTTCCTGAAGAGATAAAACAATACCTTAGCGGTATGGAAAACATTAACAATTATTTTGAAGCAGAGGCAAGCGAATTGTGGGTGTTATTCATTTGCATTTATGGTGCGGTGCTTAGTTTTAATATGGTTACAAAAGAATTGAAAGGCACTGCATGTGAAGTTGTGTACACATCTCCTGCTAGCCGTGGCGAAATTTTAAGAAGTAAGGCAATTTACGTACTAATTAATGTAACAATTGCAAATGTATTTGTAGCAGCATTCTCATATATGTCATTGTGCATCTGGGGCGATCCATTTAGTCTTGGCAATTTCTTTGTGTACACATTATTTGCATGGCTTGCGACATTAGTTGTTAGCTACTTTGCATTTGGAATGTGTGTATTTATGGGTAAAAAAATGAGTCCTTTATCAATTATTGCAATCCTAGCATTTGTGTATATCATGGCTATGTTTTCGCAAAATGTGCAAGTTCTCAGCTATTTTACACCGCTTAGTGCAATTAGTGGCGGAATTCTTATAAATGGCTTTGGTGGAGTGCAACAATACGGAATACCTTTAATTATTTGGATGTCAGCAGCAGTTGTGATAAATGTACTTGGTTTTTGCAAGTTTAAAAATAGTGATATCTGTTAAAAATTTTTAATAAACACTTGCAATATTGAGTAAATTATATTATACTTATAGCAGTATAAAGAATAAATAGAGTTCCG
>JAGCSP010000093.1 GCA_017964105.1 Clostridia bacterium
CCAAAAGTGGTATGGTGGCTAATTAGTATTGCTTATAAATTGAAAATTGTTAAAAGTAGAGAACTTGCATATACAAACTCAATGCGTTCAATTTTAGAGTATCAAAGAAGTATTAAGTATTACATGAAAAGCTTTTGGACTACTCTTATAAGTTTTGTTTTATCAATTGGTATTATAGCTTTAAAGGGTTTGATTCCATATTTGATATATTTGATGTTTGTTCCAAATCCAACATTAAGTTACTTTACAATACTCATACTATATAATGCATGCGAATTAATAACAATGTTTAGTCCGCTCCCTGGTGGTTCAGGAGTGGCCGAATTATCATTTACAACACTGTTCTTTGCAATGTTCCCAGAAACATATATCTTCTGGGCAATGATATTCTTTAGAGTATTTACATATTACATTTATATTGCTCAAGGAATGTTGGTGCACATATATGATATTGTAATTGGTAATAAATTAAACGATAAATATTTATCAAGAAAAAATTCAAGATAACGCGTTTGCGTTATCTATTTTTTATTACCGTGTAATATAATTTCTTTCGAATTTCATGATTGTAAATATTTTCACAATCCAAAATATTGTGCAATGTCATATCTTCTCTTAATGTTTTACCACTTACATTATTTGTGCTTTTATTATCAAATATTTTAGTAAAGCCATTATTTTTAAGTAAATTTAACTTAAAATCATCTATTTTTTCATTATTGTTAATATATAAATTTGTTTCGCCGCAAATTTTACTTGTGTGATTATTCCATGTGTTTAATTCGCTTGTAAAATTTAATTCATTTAAATTTTGATTAATTTCAAAATCTTCACATGCAAATTTGTACCCAAGCTTTTTTAGCTTGTTTGCAATAGCAATGGCATTTTTTATGTCATATTTACTAGTTGCATTTGTCTTTGCAGTTTTATAGCCAAATATGCCATCACTATTATTTAGTACAATTGTGGCACGTGCACCATCTTGACTAAATAGTGGGTGGGTAAAAATAAATTCTTCTAGTAATGGTATACACTCATTATCTGTGCGTATGCGTTCGTTAATGCTGCGTTTAGATGTATATGTGGCGATATTTCCAGATTTATCTATTATTAGTTTATCAATAAATCCATTTGATTTTGTGCTAGATGTATAATTTAAATTATGAAAGAATATGACAAGTGGCTTTTTATTTAAATCTTTCAATTTGTTATCATCATTTACTAGCACATAATTTTTTTGATAAAGAGATTCAAGTGTTTTTACAAATTCATCTGGCGTTAAATGATTCTCATCATTATCTTCTGAATTTTTATTTTTTGCGTCAAGTGCAATTTGAGGGTATGCAAGGAGTTTGTTAAATGATAAATATGTGATTGAATCATTTGCAAACACATATTTTTTGGGAACAATTAAGAGTGCGGATATCATTAATATTATAATCAAAATCTTTTTCATATTATTAGTGTTTACAATTTTGTCGAAATTATTATAAATGTGTCACATGACTTTTTACGTACACTTTTTTACAATAATTATATATTTTTTGACAATAAGTGACATTGTTCACATTGTATAATGTTTTGTAAATGAGTAAATAATTTACTAATATTTTAGGAGAATAAGTTTGATAAAAAAGATATTGGCACTAATGACATTATGTGTGATTATTGTTTTGGGGCTTGTAAATGTTAATTCAAAAATAAATGCTTTTGATTCTGATGCGGTTTATAAAACTGTTACTAGGGATATTTCACTACAAGGCATTGAATGTGGAGATTATGTAATTGTCGATTATCTAATAAATAATGACAATGTGATTTCTAATAGTATTCATGATAACAATTATGTGAAGCTAAATAATTTTTTTGGCAAGTACGATTTCACTAAGGTTGGTGGCTACGTTATAGATAATGCTATTGTTACTACATACTACTCGCCATGGTTCAATTGGGGTAACTCAAATGGATTAGTTGAAGTTGCCGACTATGGCGATAATTATGTTTTGGGCATACCTTATATTTTTGAAGGGTATTAGTGTATATAAATGAACAAATTTGGCAATTATTTTGATAATAAAAATTGGAGGAAAGATATGGATAACAAAAATGATAATACTAAAGCAAAAATTGCATGGTTCACAAAATATTGGTACTTAATGCTATTTGTAGTTGGTGTACTTGCATTTATTATCACCATCATTGCAGTTGGATCTAATGGAGAAAAAGTAAATAATAATGTAGAACCTGCCAATGCTAATGCGCTTACATTTTATTTGCCGCTAACAGATGCTACAATTACCAAAAATTATAATGATAAGGCATTGCAATATAATGCAACATTAAATCAATGGGAAGTGCATAAAGCAATTGATTTTGGTGTGGCCGCAGGTGCAGATGTGTGTGCAGTATGTTCTGGCAAAGTTGTGGATATCTACAACACATATTTAGATGGAACAGTTGTAGTTATTGAACACGCAAATAACTTAAAGACTAAGTATGCATCCCTTGATGGTGAATTAAATGTCGCCATAGGCGACAATGTTACTGGTGGTCAAGTTATTGGTAGAGTTGCAAATAGTGCAAAAGGAGAAGCATCAGAAGGTGCACACTTGCATTTTGAAATGCTTGAAAACGATAAGAAAATTGACCCATCAGCATATTTAAATTTGGAAAATAAATAATTGTTTTTTTATAAAATTGCCTGTATTCGCTTTACAACGCTCGCACTAATTTATATAATGAAGTTGTAGTTTGTAAGGAGGGAGTTATGACACTAGATAAGGTAAAAGAAATTTTAGCAAGTCAACTTAATGTAAAGGCAGACAAAATTACTCCACAAAGCAATGTTATAGCAGACCTAGGCGCTGACAGCTTAGATGTTGTAGAGTTATTGATGACTCTTGAAGATGATTTCGGTGTTGCTGTTAGTGATGAAGAAGCAGTAAATTTGAAAACAGTTGCAGACATTGTTAAGTTAATTGATTCAAAATTAGCAAAATAATTATTTAATTTTCTAGGCGGGTAAAACCGCCTTTTTTTGTGCCTTTTTTACATTTTTTGACATATTGTGTAAATAAAAAACATACACTTTAATAACTTAATTTATTTATGGAGTGTTAAAGTGTTAAAAAAAGAAGAATTATATGCTAAATACATGTTAAAAAACAAGTGTACCATAAGGCAAGCCGCTGCACATTTTGGTGTGGGTAAAAGTACTCTGCACAATTATGTTTCTCGCAAGCTTGCAAAGACAAATAAAAAGTTATATGCAAAGCTATCCAAATTGCTTGCCTATAATTTTGCACAGAAACACATTAGAGGTGGATTTAGTACGGCACAAAAGTATAAAAAGCGCTGTAATTAGCGCTTTTTGTTTGGTTCAATAAATTGTAAAGTTTCTCTTTGCGTTTGATAAAAAAATAAATATTTTTTTGTTGTCAACTTTAAATCGTTTGACTTGCGTGCGCGCATGTGATTATAATATCCATGAAACGTATTATATTTTATATATAATACATAGGATGAAATATATTGGCGCATCCTAATATTGAACTTGAAACATATATTCAAAAGAGGCATTGACAAATGGAGAAACTTATGAGAAAGAGGAATGTATTTATAACAATATTTGTGCTACTTGTGTCAGCACTTTCTTTTTGGGCATGTAACCCATACAGAAATTATAATATGTCTGTTAGTGAGACAAACATTGTTTTGCAAATTACCACTAATGATGACAACACTTCCAACTATGAGTCCAAAGAGATTTCCGTCCAACTTTCTGGTGGTAATAAAAGTATAAACAAATCCATTGAGTTGCCAACAAGTGATTTTGTTAATTTTGAAAAGACAGGCGAGTTAAATGGTACTACCACCTTAAAGCTCACACCAAAAAAAGTTGGTGACGATGATATTATAATTCATTCTTCCGAAGGTAACCTTACTCAAAAAATTCATGTTCAAGTTGTAAAGCCAGTTAAAGATGTTAGCTTCACAGATTCCAGCAATCTTGCTGTTGAAGCTGGTGGCACATTAGATTTCTCAGTAAATGCCAATAATTATGTTAGATTCTATCCATTTGATACCACAGACAAAAATTTGCATTTTGAAGTTGTAGAAGATGGTGATAAGACAGGATATGCATATTTTGATGGTTCTGTGTTGCATGCAAAAGCATTGTCTCCGGACGAATCAGAAATTTATCCTACAGTGGATGGCCAAAGATACATTACCATTAAGGTGATTAGTGAAGATAATCCACATTTAACTGCAACTACAGTTGTTCAAGTTGCAAACATTGTGAATACCCAAACTATTAGCATGAATCCAGATGTAAATGCGTATAGTTCGGAAGATATTATACTCACACCAAATAGCGCTGGCGAATATGAAGTTATTCTTACACCAGAAAGCCTTGGTGGTGTTTCTGTTTCTAATGAATATGCTAGCCACAGAACAATTAAGATTATGATGGGCGAGAGCAGTGTGGATCACGCAAACTATGTAGTGAACCAACAACTAACAAATACACCTAGCACAGATCCAAACAAAAACAAGTTGGGATTTGAATACGATAGTTCATCTAATTTATTCACATTTACACTTACCGGTGTAACACCTGGTGTTGTGCGTAAGAGTGTGTTTATTGACCACAAAGATTATATTGGAAAATTCACAAAAGAATATAAATTTGTGGTTAAAACAATCAATATTCCTACTGTGGACTCAATTTTACTAAACAATAATGCATTGTCTGGCTTTACAGAAGAAAATCCATTGTTTATTTACAATGGTTACTATTCCGCAGGTGGAATGGATACAATCCCATTTGCGCTAAGAGACAAAAATTTAGACTCATCTTATGGTTACACTATCAATTTTGATTACAATCAATACATGTATTCAGACAACAAAATTCAATTGCGCACAGAAAGCAATATTGATGTGATTAACAATAATACAATTGTTTCAAATGGCCAAACATTGTATCTAAAACATAACTATGAAAGTGTAAATGCGCTAGTTGCAGCATTTGATGTGTCATACAAATATTCATTAAAGCCAAGCAATGGCAGTGATGAAGATTACATCACATATAATGTTGATTTCCAAATTCCATTTAAACTAAAGATGGGTGTAAGTGCAGAAGAAGTAGATTCTCTTGCAAGTAATTACTACATAAACTCTGCAAATTCATCCACATATGATTCATCCAAAGTTATTCTTGCTCTAAATGAATTGCTTGTAGCAGAAGAGCAAGTGGAAAGAATAGAACAAAATAATGATTTAGTTGAATTCATTTTAGAAGGAAATAATATCAAAGTTCGTGCAAAAAATAAATCTGCTGATGGCATTACACTTGTCACCATCTATTTTGCAAACGGTAGAGTAAGTAAACAAATGGTGTTTACAACATACATTCCAATGCTATATCAAGATGACAATTCATTGCTAATAGAAATACAAGAAGATAAGGTGTTTTCTGTAGGCTCATTGTACATTAACGCAGACGATGAGATTGATTGGCATAATGACGGCTATAATGGCGTAAGTGTTGAAGAACCAAATGAAGGTGAATATCCTTATTACACAATCACAGATATCATTTTGCCTACTGGCCTTACAGATGGTATGACATTTAGCGTAAAAAATATCTTTGTAGATAATGGCTGGCAAACCAAAGCTGTAGATAAAGTTGTAATTGCAGATAATACTCGCACAGATTATCTAAAATGGGATAATGGCAAATTATACACATACGACAAAGCAACTACAAATTTAGGCGCAGAAGGTTATTATGTTCCTGTGACACTTACACTTAGTTATACAGGTTACACAGAGGGTGCATTAATTACAGAAAGAGTAGAGCACACAGTAGAACATACAATCAATGTGTGGATTTTTGACGAGGTAACAGACCTTAGACTTGGTGTTGTTCCAGGCACAGAATTGTATGATGCAAATAGAGTTGGTGCAAAACTACAAGAAGAAGAAAGTACTCTCACCCCACATGTAACACCATTACCATATCGTGATGATAGTGCTGCATTTGGTGTGACAAGATCAGAATTTTACATTCAATCACTTGAATACGTTCAAGGTGGCAGACAAGATGAAAGCTTAAGATTCCCTAAATATTATAGTGGAATAGAAGTAACACCAGAAGACATTGTAAGAATTGAAGAAGGTACTTTGTTTGTGTGCATGGATGAAGCAAAAATTGCAGCAATTGCACACGACGTGTTGCACATATCTACTGCTGATGCATATGAAGACTTGTATGGCAATGGCATCAGATGTAATTTAGTAGGCAAAATCACACAATTTGGCATACCAAAATATACGCAAAGTTATGTAATTTTAAAAACTGCTACAAAAGTAAACGATATTATATTTAATGGTGTTGGCAATTCTGGTATTTATTTTGAATATCGCAATGGCATCATGACTAATTCATTTGTAAAAGTGGAATATAATATTTATCCAGTGGCAGCAACAAATAAACAAATCAATGCATATTTTGAGCCACTAGACCCAGCAGATGCAGAAGGTTTTGTAAGCAACTATGAAGTAGAAATTGAATATACAAACTATGGTGGCATCATTACAGTAAAATTAAAAGATGGTGTAGATTTTAGTCAAGAATTACCACAAGAATATTTGGTGGTCGTGCCATATGATAGTTATGTACTAAATGAAGAAGGCGAAGAAGTACTTGGCGAAGATTCTTTGATAAAAAGAGTTCTCATTAGTTATGGTAATGGTACAGAAAATGCCAAGTTCCAAATTCGTTCTGCTGCCGATTTAGAGCGTGCAATAGCAGATACTGAGCACTACTATTATGTGCTTGCAAATGATATCAACTTGCAAGGTTATCACATCGCAAATGGCTCTCAATTTAATGGTAATTTAAGTGGCAAATTTAAGTACTATGAAACACAATTAGATCAAGATGAAAATGAAGCTCAAGTAGTTCTTAAAGAAGTATACGACTACTACAATTTCTATGGCCTCAATGTAAATTACACAATTACGCAAGATGAAAATTACAATATAGGTTTGTTTGGTGAAATTTCACATAATGCAACAGTAAGTGATATTAGTATTAATAATGCCTTTATCAATATTACAATTGCAAATACTGTACAACAAGCATGGCATACCTTGAATGTTGGTATTTTGGCAGGTACTAGCCAAGGTACAATTATTAATTCACGCGTTTCTGGTGAAGTAATTGTTACAGCAAATGGCGTGATGACAAATATTAATGCCGGTGGTATGGTTGGTTTATTAAGTGATGTCAGAATTGATAGCGAATATATGACCCCATACATCAAAGGATACTACAAAGAAGACAACACAGAAACAAATACAAATGTTGGTGTTGCTATTTATGCGGCAACATCAGGTAATTACAATGCTGGCGGTCTTGTAGGTAAATCAGAAACAAACAATGAGAATAAAAGTATTAGAAATATTGAAAATATAAGCATTGTATCAAGTATTACAATTACTGATAAAAGCAGTAATGTTATACCAGGTTCACTTGGTGGCATAATTGGTTATTCAAAAAATACAAATGCATATAATGTTCAAGTAATTTCAAGCATCAAAGGCCACACTGTTGGTGGTGCTTTTGGTACAATGCTATATGGTAGAATTAATCATATAGACATTGAATTCGGTTATTCTAGTTCACTTAAAAATAGTTTTGTGGCTACACATACTCTTGGTGGTCTTGTTGGCCATGCAATTGATGATGGTAGTGCAACTCAAAGAAATGCACAAATTCAATATAGTTACGTTCGTTCTTACACAACACATGCAATAGATGAATTCTATAAAGGCGCATTAGTGTTAGAGGAAGGCGGCGAATATGTTGGTGGTATTGTAGGTAATGTAGATTGCCAACTCACAATTGATAGTTCGTATTTTGATGCCGACTTGCATGTGCTTGGCCAAGGTGGCACTGCCACAACGGTAAGTGGTGGAGAAGCAACCACTAATGATGGCGATGGCATTGCAAATGTTGGTGGATTTATGGGTGCTCATACTAAATCTACGACTATTCAATACAGCTATGCAAAAGGCAGATTGGTTGTTGAAGATGGCTCATTTGGTTTGGTTAGCGGTAGCGAAATTGCCGCATCTTCAGTTAGTCCAGAGGGAATAAATTCAACTGTTACATATGATTTTGTAGGTTCATTATCAGATGAATACTTTACTTCACTAGGTGATGCAACTACAGAAACATCCACATTTAGTATTACAAAAACAGATGTTGGTACAACTTATGTGGATCATTTTGATGTAACACTTAAGAATGACACAGAAATTAATTATAGTTATGTAAGCTTTAATGAAAATGTATTTGCTACTTCTGGTGGCCGTGTTGGTATAGAAAAAACAACTAAGTTTGACTATCGAACAACTGTTGCAACCAAAACAATTGTAAATATTACTATTTCACTTGTTGATAATGCTAATGTTGGTACTCCTGAAAGTCCTATTATTAAAATTTACTATGCAGTAACACCAATGGTTACAACTATTACAACCACAGCAGCAGGTACAAGTGCAGTACAAAAAACACACAATGTAGATTACTTCACATTGTTTGATGGGGAGCACGACTCTGATTATGGTGGTGCGGCTACTGCAAAATTAATTAGAAAATATTTGTATGAACATGATACTACTGATCAAATTATTCAAGTTGTAATTGATGCAGAAAATATAGATTACAGACTTGCAGATGGTGTGACAGAATATATCATAAATTCAGTGTTCATCGAAGTGGATTATCAAACAGAAAACCCAGTAGGTGTACATGCAAAAATAGCTAATAACGGTGATAATTCTGATGTAACTAGTGCACTAGATGCATTTAGATTTGGTGGTTACAAGTCATCTATTGGCAACACCATTTTATATGATGAGATTAAGTATACAGACAATAGTGATCCAAATAATCCACATGCTGTGAAAATTGCTGATCAAGCACAAGCAGATGCGCAATTGCTTGCATTATTGAAAAAGGCCTTAGGTACTAGTTATAATCCAACCACAGTAAGTGGTGCAATAGATGCATTCAAAACGTTTGCAACTGATGTGGTTGACTATGATGGTACATTAGAAAGTATCAACACACACATTACCTTTGGTGATGCATTTGCAATGGAAGATTATGATTACTTCCATGATTATGCATTTAATTCAAGTGATATTACAACTGGTACTGTAAGAGAAATTCTAATTGAATCCATAACGACAAGAGTTGATTTAACAGATACAAAAGGCAATAATATTGCCGAAGCAAAGGCAAACGCTGATGGCGGCTTTGATTTACAAAACATTAACGAAGGCTTCAAATGGTTAGTATTAAAAGGCCTTAACTCAAATATGCCAGTAATCATAGAATATGTTGGTGATGAAGATAATAATGATAGTGTACTTTATCGTGCATTATATAGCAGTTTCCCAACAATTTATGGCAAAGTAATTGATTATAATGTAACAGATGTTGAAACCCCTGTTCAACAATATTACAAACTCACAGATGAGAGTGTGGTATTGCTACAAGGTAAAGCTTATTCATTGCTCAAAACCACAGGAACATCACAATCATCCACAAGTGATGAATTGCTAGATGTTATTGAAATTCAAATAAATGAGGCAACCATTTCTTCAATTTATGATACAAATTCATATTTCGTGCAACTACTAAGCAAAAATCAATTAAATTATTACAGCAACAATAAACAGGTGTTGTCTGTTGATGAAAATAATAATATTATCGCACAAGGCATAGGTACTGCAATTCTTACAATTTGCAGCAAATTTGATGACAGCGTCAGAGTAGATCTCAATATCACAGTAATTCCTAGTTTTGATTCATTTAAAATCAAAAATTTAACTACAGAATCATCAGCATATTCTTCAACTGTATATGTAAATGAAGAATTGGCATTGTATGCAGCACTAATGAATGGTACATCAAATGTTCCAAGCGAATATTATGGTGCAATTTTACAATTTAAAGATTTAGACAATACTGAAGAAGAAGGTGTAATACTTGTAAATGGTTTAAGCAAAGATTATGATTTACATTATCTTGAAAGCTTAGATATGTTGCGTGTAAAAGGTATCGAATTAGGTAGAGCAGAATTTATGCTTACTCCATTTGTGTATGTAACAGAAAACACAATTGGCGCAGAAAGCTTTATTCGTGCAGATGGTACAACTGCTTACATAATGGTACTTGAAAATTTAACAACAACAATTACTACAAATATAATTCAAAAAGCAAAATCAATTAGCATAATTGGTCAAAATAGTGTAACTATTAACCCAGACACAACAGCAGTGCTTGATATTGTGGTAGAAAGTTACACACCAGACGAAGTGCTAGAACAATTGCTATTTAACGTGAAATTAAACGGCAATAGAATTGGTCAAGAATTGATGGATGCCACTGACTTTATGGCACTTGGTGTAGAAGGTGCAGATGGCAACTTCAAGTATATCATTGACAATTATTACGAGTATCTTGGTAGCACAACCACAACAGATGATGATGGTGTGCTTGTATATAATCACAAATACAGAATTACCATTAATATGTCAGATGACAAATATTATAGATCAATTGCAACAAACAACAATTATCAAAATCCACTTTCATCAGACATTATGTTTGACTTTACATTTGCGGCAGGCTCAAATCACAATTTGACTACTGATTTTAAACTAACACTAAAAGCAAACGAACTAACCAAAATGGATGTAAATTATTATCCTATTGGTGAATTGGATGCAAATGGCTCATTTAATCCAAATGAGACTAAGTCATCCAAAGTGGTGCCTGGTAAAGAAGGTTTGATTAAAGTAACTCCACAAAGATTCTATAATGCATTAAATTATGTGGAAGTAATTGCACTTGACAATGTAGACGATATTCGCTTTACACAAGTACAATTTAACAACGGAAATGGCTTGTATGAGGAATTACGTAACCCTGCTACAACCATTGCAAACGGAATTAGATTATGGAACGTAAGTTACCAAGTGAATGGTCTTAACTATTACGATAATACATATTACATCAAAATGCATACTTCTAGTGCACTTCCACAAGGAAATACACTAAGGGTACAAGTTAATGCATATGCATTAGATGGTAGTTTATTATACAGTCACACAGAAACATTTATCACTGAGTACTTACCTTCTGTATCTGCTGAAATTTTAACTGATCAAGGTTACTATGATACATTTGCAGAAGTTGCACTACATTCAGTAACACCAATTAAATTTGAAAGCAAATATTTGGAAGGTCCAGTGCTTTACTACATTAGTAACTTAAGAGATACAACAAGCACTATTGATACAAATAAAATTTATCTTGCAAAATATGTAAATGATGTATTGGTAAGAATTCCTGATAATGAAAGTGTGATAATTAATGGTGAACAATATTATTTGGTAGTAACAGACAATTATGATGTTGACGAAGATAATAATGTATTCTTAGATATCACATTTATGGGCTCGCGCGAAATGGGCGGTGCTATTGAAACAACTTCAACTACCATTATGGTTCAAGTTGTATATGTAAAAATTGATAGAGTAAATCTTGTTGGTTCTTATGTGGATGGCGCAAATGATCTATTCTTAATCCGCACAGGTGAGAGTAGTGCATTGCAACTAGCATTATATTCTACTAATGACACATATGAAGGTGGACTACTTGCAAATCAACGTACATACTTAAATGCTATCGCAGACGTATTTAGTGGTCACTTAACTCTTGACCAAGTAAAGAGATATGTTGAAAATAACAAAGTAGTTTATGACACTGATATTGTAAATGGCGGATACTACAACCCATATGGTGTGGTAAAGGGAGATAACGTTGAGCCAATCAATGATCAAACTGCTCCACAATTTAGATATTCTCATGTAGAAATGCAAGTGTTAAATAACAATGTCGAAGAACTATATACATATTGGGAAGTTCAGGGTACATTGATTTCACAAGTGAAATTATGTGCAACTCTTGACTATTACTACGATGACAATGGTTACATTCAAGCATACGATGGAGTATCTCCAAAACTTGCTGGACGCAACTATTACACAATTAGATATTACTTTATTCTTGTAATAGCAGATGGCTCTACCGAAGATAGACCACTACCTATTAGTAACCAATTAGAATTTGAAGCAATGCTTGATAACAACGAAGGCAGCTTTATCTTAAAGAGTGATATCGTGCTTGAAAACTACAAGCCAAAAGATATCAATGTAAATTTATTAGATGGCAATAGCTTTAGAATTATACTAAAATCATTTAGCGAAGATTCATTTGAGCAAAGTTCCACTCTTGGTTTATTCAAGAGTGTAAGCTCAAGCACAATGATTAAGAATTTGACGCTTGATATTGGTCAATTCTATCCTGGTGATAATGGTGTACATTTATTAGACCTTACAAGCATTTCAAGAACAGACCCATCTACAGGCGAATTAAAACCACTTGATGTCACAAGCTTATCATTTGCATTCTTTGCAGTAACCAACTCTGGTTGCATCACAAACTGTGCTGTTGTTGACACAAAGGGTGAGACTAATTCAAGAAATGAATTCTTAATCAAAACAAATCAAAAGGCAACTGGTACAACCACTTATGAAGCACAGGTGTCAGGTTTTGTGTTAACAAACTCTGGTTCAATTAGCAATAGTTATGTTGGTAAAGCAGTAAATGACAAAGGTTTAATTGAAGTAGGTTACACCGAATCAAATGGCGAACAAAGTGAACATTTAACAACTGTTCAAACAAATGCATTTGATATTTATGCTGGTCAAAAAGTGGCAGGCTTTGTGCTAACAAACTCTGGCACAATTAGCAATAGCTATGCAAAAGGTGTTGGTATCACAAACCTTAGTGAAAAAGCATACAATAGCTACTCAGCAGGTTTTGTTGGTAGCAATAGTGGCAAAGTGTACAATAGCTTTGCAGAAGCAGAAAATATCATAAACTTCCGTCCAGATGAATTAAAATCATATGGATGGCAAATTCAAGCAGTTGGCTCTGCATCAGGATTTGTTTACACAAACTCTGGCGATATCCAAAATGCTTATTCAAAATTAACTATTCAAGTAAATAGCGTAAACACTGGTGGATTTGTTTATACAAATAGTGGATCTATCAAAAATGCATATACCACTACAATCAATGCCGCAGGTATTGGTGCTGGTAGTTTGGCACATGGTCCATTTGTTGGTTTGGCATGGTCTTCCACTGGCGCAAAGCAATATGGCACATTAGAACATTGCTATTATCTAATATTAGACGACGAATTTGGTCTTGGCGACGATGCTGACAAAGCATTAGAGATTTTGGAAACCATTGACCCTGCAAAACCAATTATGTCTAATAGTTTTGATGGCACTGGTGCCAACTTCCAAACAGCAACTCCATTTGAAGGATTTAGTATTACTAACAACAATGATGAAAACACACTTTCTGATTATTTGTGGTATGTGAATACATCTGCCACAACCCCAGGTGAGTGTCAAGGTCCTACAATTGTGGGCGCTACACGTAAAACAATTTCTTACCGTATCCACTTGGGTATCAAAACACAAATTGACCCAGTGACGGGTAACGAAGTAGAGTATAATGCATACAAATGGCTTGGTGGTTATAACTTTGGTTCTAAACGTAACCCAATTATTATTAATACCGCAGATGGCTTTGTAAAGAGCATTATTGAAAACTCAAAATCTTACACCTACAATGGTGGAAGATATGTAATCTTTGGTTCAAGTAACTCTGCATATAACAGCGTATACGCTCCATCATATGTGCGTATTGTTAATGACATTGATTTAAATGAACAAGCATTAAATACAATGTATTATGTGCAAGGTACAAACGTAAAATATAAAATTAGTGATTTGATTTTCATGGGTCAAATTGACGGTAATGGTATGACTGTTAGCGGTATCAAACTTACAAGCACAGACCAAAATATGAGAGAGAACTATGGTCTATTCTCACAAATTGGTTTAAGCGGTGCTCAAAAAGAAACAGTGCTCACTAATGGTGGTAAACTTGGTCAACATGCAAATCAAACACCAAGATTATTTAATATCAATTTTGAATACAAAGAAATTAGTAATAAAAATGCACAAAAAGTAGGACTTCTTGCAGGTTCTGTGTATGATGCAACTATTCGTATGATTAGCATCACAGGTCCGGATTCAGAAGTAACAGATAAAGTTAGCGTTATCTCTGGATGGAACTTAGTTGGTGGTGCTGCAGGTCTTATATCTGGTGCTAACACAAATATTTCTGATATTACACTTAAAAATATTAGAATTATTGCAAACAAAAATACTATTGATGTAGATCCAGATTACATCAACCTTTCTGGCTACTATGATGAATTTGAACAATCTCAAAGTGGTGCAGGCAAGGTAAAAGCAACACGTATTCAATTAAGCGAAGATCCAGATGTTTCTGGTGTTTATGAAATAGTAAACTTATCTGATATCAGCTATGCTGGTAGCTTTGCAGGTGCAATACTTGCAAATAACTACAAGACATTTGCTGCGGGTACTGAGACTATTGTAGAAGAAACATCTACTAGTGGTCAAAATCCAACTATAAACACAATCAACAAAACACTTCTCGAGATTGCAGAGACTCCTGAATATTTGAATTTATCAACATTGGGTGCAGAGCAAAATGCAGTAGCATTGCGTCATGTGGGTAGCATTCATAATATTACAACCACAGGTATTATTGATATAACATCAGATAACTCATCTGCAATGTTTGGCTATATTGGTAATAACACACACATTAGTGATGCTCAAGTAATTATTGACACCACTCAATCGGGTGCATATTATCACGTGTATGGCCACAATTTTGCTGGTGGTATTGCTGCCGAAATGGTTGGCGGTGTGCTAGAACGCGCAGAAGTGCGTCATGACGAAGCGAAACAAGAAGATATTGATAGCAAGATAAATAAATCAACTCCTGCTATGATTAGTAGATTAGATTTCTTTAAATCTAGTGATTCTACAAAAGTAAACAACTCAAGCATTGCTGTTGGTGGTGTTGCAGGATTCACAGAAAGCAGTATCTTGCTTGACACATACAACAAAATCAATGTAACCAACGAAGACTCCAGAATTGCTGGTGGTGTGGTTGGTTATGCAAACAAATTCAACTATCTTGGCTTTGTCTACACCACAGGTGATGTGCTAGGCAGAGAAATAATGGGTGGTCTTGTTGGACTATATGCATACAACGATTACAAATTGTATTTGCAAGAGGCATTTGCCCTAAATCGTTGGGGTAGTGAAATCAAAAACCAATCTATATTCACTAAGTTACAAACCAACTATTATGCAATATATGGCGAAACTTATGCTCAAGCAGGACTAAATGCAAAAGCACTTACATTGCCAGAAATTGGTAACATGTATAATGGAGGAAAGGCAGATCAAGAATATGGTGATAACCTAACTGGTGCATCATCAGATAAATTCTCATTTATTGGCTCAACCATTGGTAAGGCAACCTTGCTTCCTGGTACATATAGGGTTGCTAGTTACACATTTAAAATTGGTGGAGCAAATGAAGGCGAGGTAAAAGGTTTGTTGTACACTTCTACTGGTCAAGCATTAACAAATGCAACCAGTACAGGTAGTTACATAATTCTTCCACTATATGCAAATGCAAAATATGCTAAGAATTTATTTATAAACACAGATGGCGAAGCTTCAAATCCTACTGATCCTGATAATCCTAACAAACCTGACACAAAGATTAGTATGCCACTATATATGAAGTATGATAGTGCTAATAATCGATATATTCCTGACCATTATGTGGCGGATGCAACTATTAAATATGCAGATAAAACTCCACAACCCGTTCCAGGAACTACTGCATTCAATGTGTTGTTGTCTACATACAATCCTACGAACGAAAAAGAAAGTATATATCGCATTGCACAAAAAGTGTTAGATAAATCTGTGTACTTTAATAAATTTAACTACAATGTATTCAGCACCACCTATGGTGTGCTTAGCGAAAGCAAAGTAACTGCAAGTGTATACAAGATGACTTACACCGGTGGTAATTCATTTGTACTTCCAAATAGCAACATGGGTAACATCTATTACACGACCAATGTGGAGAAAAATGGTAGTCCAAATATTCATGAAGCAATTAGAGATACTCTTGTTGGTGGTAGCGGAGATACAGGTATTGTTAGATACAATTCAATACTTGGTAAACAAACATATTTTGAAATGATTACAGGTTACTTCTTCAGTAATGGAACAGGTGACTTTAACTACAATTATTACAAATTCAACAATGAATTTGATACACAATATGGCTTTACCAAGTATATGAAGGAAAATAAAAACAATAATGGTGCCGTTACATCATACACTCCTGATGGTAGTGGCACATGGTACAAACAAGGGTTAAATGAAGTATATTTCCCAGAATATTCATACGGAAAGCATTCATCATTTATCAAAATTAGCACAAATGATGAATTATCAGAAGAGTTTGGTGATGACACTGTAGGCAAGTTCTATAGTCTTGCCCCAGAAACAGAAAACTACACTCTAACTCTTAATATTACAACCAATAGACCACAACAATTCAATAACGAATTTGCTGGTATCATTATTGGTAAAGTAAAAGTAAAGGATGATGACAGTATCAATCCAAAAATTAGGATTAATGCTAATGAGCCAAAAGGTGTAACAACATTCTTACGTAGCATAGAAAATGCAACATTTGTTAATGTTGATATCGAAGTGTATGTAAAGGGGCTAAGAGACTTTGCATCCACTGACTCATATAATGGTGATTTAACTAGTTTTGGTACAATTGCAAGGTATGTGTGAAATTCAATCTTTAATGGATGCAATTTCACAGTAATTTGCGATAAACCAGTAAATGACGATGATTACTTTAAATTAACAAATTCATCACTAGATGACTTAACAGACTTTGGATTTGTATTTGGTGAAACTTATGGTGCAGACTTTAGCGATTGTTCATTTACATTCAAATTCTGTGAAGAAGGTCACCCAGAAAATGTAGTAACAGATAAAGTTATTAAGATTCAAATTGGTAATGAGGAAGCTGGTGCAACAACTGGAAACTATGGTGTATTTATTGGTAAAGCAGACGGCATTGGCATTAGTAATGTAAAATATTCATGTCCAAATGTTGAATACGTTGTGAACAATGAAACACCACAAGCATTAAATCAAAGTAATCTAAACCTTGGTTTGGTGTTTGGCTCAGTACAAAACAATGCATTTATTGATGGGCTTTATGCTTATAATAGTGAGGCAAAAGCATTTACAGTGAGTGGAACTGCAAGAGTAAAAGACGACTCATTTACAAATGTTGGTGTACTTGCTGGTAGCATTATTAGTAGCACAGTGAAAAATGTTTACACACCTGTAACAACACTTACTACAAATTTAACCGTAACATCTTATAATTCAAGTAATGGACATTATCTTGCTGTTGGTGGTGTGGCAGGCTTTGTGCAAAGCGGTACAATCACAAATGTTCAAGCAACATACGACAACAAAAATCTAATTCAAGTAACTGGTGGCAATGCAACACAATTGTATTTAGGCTCAGTATTTGGCTTATGTGATGTGTCTATTGTAACCAATACAGATTTACAAGTAGTAAATACAAAATTGGATGTAGACAGTTCATGCACATTTGCTAATACATTTGTAGGTGGCATTATGGGTAGCACAGGTGCATTGGGTAACAAAACGGGTGTACCTACCCAAGTTGACTACGAAGCAACTGTAACCACATCTATTAGTAACTATGTGTATGCAGGTGACATTAACTACAAAGCAACTAGCGGAACATATAACGTTGGTGGTATTGTTGGTAATGCAAAACAAACAAATATCATAAATACAATTAATGTGGCAAATATTGATGTAACAAGTGCAAGTAATTATGGTACTGCTGGTGGATTAGTGGCTGTAATGACACTTCCACGTCGTTCAACTAATGTTGCAATTCAAAACAACATGGCTTATGGTCACTTGAAATTTGATATGACATCTGCTAATACTGAATCTAGATTTGGTGGGTTTATTGGCAAGATGGGAACAAATTCTGATCGTGGCACATTTAGTAATAACTATTCGTACACATATATGGATTACACTGTTGCAAATAGTGGTGCTACATATTCATTAGATCATTATGATTACACGTTGTATGATATCATTTCAACATCTGCATTAGATTTATTTAAAGATGTAATGTATATCAATGAAATGATGCCTGCACGTGCAAATACTGATGCAGCAAAAGGTAAGGGTTATGATTATCAAAACTGGCACGTATTAAGTAATGTGGTTCCAAGGTCATTAACTAGCGCAAGCCCAATTGATACAAACAAAATTCTTGAATATATCCTTGTAGGTCAAGGAAGTAACACTGGCACAATATTTAATCCTTTTGAAAGTTTGGATAGTTTAACAAGTGCCCAAGAAAACAAAGTGTACTTCATTAAATCGATGAATAGTATTAGTAGTGGCACAATTGCAAAAGACGCAATGATTATTGGTCAAAAACTAAGTAGCATTACTGGTGCAGATTTAGTGGATGGCACAAGAGTAATTATGCTAAGTCCTAGTGCAAATACACAAATTGTAAATAATGGTATTATTAGTGGCTTTGCATTCCATTTGGCAAGCGACAATACCAAAACATTGTTCTCATACAATAATGGTGTGATTCACAATACAATGGTGTATGGTACATTAAATAGTACAATTAGTGCTAACTTTGCAAGTGTGGTTGACAATAACTTGGGTTATGTAGTAAATGTAAATGCATCTACTACATACACAGGAAATAGCGTAGACTTTAACTATTCTGGTCTTGTATACACAAACAATGGTGCAATTCATAGGGTAGTATCTACATCTGGTGCATTAAGCCTTAGTGCATATGACAAAGACAAAATTTATGCTCCAATTGCAGCAGTAAATACATCTAAAAAGATAACAAATGCACTCTTTGGTGGTGTAATGGCATTCAAAAATGTGGATAACAATTCAAATATTACTATTTGTTCTACATCGTCCACAGGTTCAGCTGGATCAAATATTAAGTATGAAGATTTGGTTGCAAGCACATCTAGTTTTGCATACACTGCAACATCAAAATATGCAATTGACCACTCATGCAACTTTGGTATGCCATATTTGAAAGCAGCAGCAATGATTCCAAGTAGGGTAAAAGCTGTTGATTCCAATTATGATTTATATACTTCTAACGGCGACATTGTGCTCGTACGAACACTTACTGATATAGTAAAATCCAATATTGAAATTATCGGTTGGAGTTCTTCTAACACAATTTCAAGATTAAGCATAGGTTCATTTAACTACATTGTTTGTGCTGATATCACACTTTCTGATTATCAAGGCAAATACAGTAACGAACAAGTAATTAAATTTGATAAAGCATTGAATATTGAAGGCAATGGCCACACATTTAATGGTTCTGGTCTTGCAAAGACTAGTGCTCTTGCGGGATCACTTAATATTGGTAAAAACGATAGTAATGCAACTGATTATTTGAGTTTTGTGAAAAATTACAATATTAGTAATTTCTCAGTAAAAGGCAGTGGAAATATTGCATTAATTGGTAAAGTAACAGAATTTAATGATGTCACATTTGAGAATATTACTGTTACTGCCACTGGCAAGGTGTCTTACATGGGTGCTGTGCTAAAAGTGAAGAGTAGTAATAATTTAACTGCAACAAATATTACATTGCAATCAGAATCAAATAATGGCGACACCACTGACGGTGTTGGTACCATTGGTTGGGCTAGTGGCAATGTGACAAATGCAACATTAACTACAATTAATGTAAATAGCAATAGTAAATTTACCAAACTATCTAACGTTGGTGGCCTTGTGGGTAAAGTAGAAGGCGGAAACGTTGAGTCAAATAAGCTTACAGGTATTACACTAAATGGCCAAAATAACGTTGGTGGCATGGTTGGTGTGATTACAAGCGTTGGTGGATATGTAAAATCTAATGAACTAAAAGGTACTAACTCAATTAGTGCTAACGCAAACGTGGGTGGTATCGTAGGTAAGTCAGAAAGAGAAGTATCTAACAACTCAGTAACTAGCTTAACTATTAACATTGCTTCTGGTAAAAAGCAAGCATATGTTGGTGGTGTGGTTGGTAATCAATCTGGCACTGCAAATAGCAATGCTGTAACAAGCACTACAATTAACTTTGCTTGTGCTAGTGAAAGTGGTTACATTGGCGAAAGTAACAAATATTTTGTTGGTGGTGTAATTGGTGGAATTGATGGAAATCAAAGTGGTAACTCATACACATCTGGTCATATTGAAGTAAGTAATTTACCTAAATATAAGGATGACACAGTACACACAATATCTAAGAGTTTAACTGAGCTTGATGATACATTTAATATTACATATTCTAATGGTGTAAATCTCACTTCTTATGGTAGATTAGGATTACTATATCCAGTGGATAAAATTGCTGTGAAATATATTTGCGGTAACGTGGCCACTGATTCTGGCGCAACAACTAGCTCTACCATGACACTAAAACAAAGTTCACTTACAATTAATGATAATTATAGCGGTGTAATCATGTACTTCAAGGTGGATTTCAAAGCAGGATATTCATTGCTTGGTGGTATGGATACATGGTGGGACGATGCTTTGTGGGCAGATGGCAACAAAGGAATCTATTTTGAGAAAGATAATTCATTATTTGGTAACGATGGCTGGGATTTATTGCAAAACCTAAAAATTATTATTGGTAAAAATAAAGAAGTAACCATTGATAATACCTATGAGGTCCCTAAGAACGATGCAGCACGTCTTGCTATGAGTACAGGCGCACATCAAGTAGATTATGCAAGTCATCAATATTGGGCATATATATATCCATACACCTATACATCATATGATTGGTGGTATGGTGGTCAAGGATATCAACGACGCAATTATGACGCTACAACAATTCGTTTGGCATTGTGGAATGGTTGGTCAACAAGTAGTTCATGTTGGAGAGATGGTGGTTGGCAATATCCATCCGGTAGCGGCTTTGCAGGGTACACATACAACATTACCTATAAAGGCTTCTGGAAAGCATAATTTCCAAAATGTATAAACCACAAAAAAGAAGAGCAAATTGCTCTTCTTTTTTGTGTGTCATAAGCTACTAATTACAATTATATCTGGGCTAATTTACTATTAAAAAACAGCACAAAAATATATTAAAATTAGTACTAAAATATTTAGTTAAAATAACCAAAAAATAATATAGCAAAATGTGCATAAAATTGGCATGAATTTTTTAGTTAAAATAACCAAAAAAATTGCTAAAATTATGACAATTTTCGCCTGCGTGTGTGGTGTGTGCGCATTTAAAATTATTTTATATATAATTATAAAATATTTGACACACCCACGCGCGAAGGGGTAGAATAATTGTGACTAATGAAATTTTAATAATATTATTCTAAATAATTTATGCGAAATTTCAAAACATAATATCAAGGAAATTATGCGTTATGAAAATTGGGAAAAAATTTTATCTAATACTATTGATTCTATTCTCGGCAACTCTTGCATTTAGTGCATGTAGCAAAGATCCATACAAAAATATGGACCTTAGTCTTTCTACATATTCGCTAACAAGAGAGTACAGCGATGATGATAGTGAGAACTATTTTGATATCAGTGCTACTGTAACTGGTGTAAAGAGTAAGGATGTGAATACTGCTGTAAACTTTGAAGTGTCAAACACAAATGTTTTGGCTCCTGCAGCAGATGCACAAGTAAATGGCGCAACTTCCACAATGAAATTCAAAGTACTTAATACTGGTCGCGTAACCATTAGAGTAAGCACAATAGAAGGTGGCAATAGTGGTATTCGCAGCAAAAACGTTGATGTTCAAATTACACGCAAAGTAGATTCCTTAGAACTTGCATATTCAACTTTGCCTATCATTCGTGGTGTGGCAACAGATGTTACTGCAAAATTGTATGACGGCTCAAGCTTTGTAAAATTTACCCCATATAACACAACAGAACGTGATGTTGTTTTGCATGCATTAGATAGTGTAACCAAAGCTGAGATTACAGAAGGTGTTACTATTGATGGCAATGTAATTACTGTTACAGATAACTCCTTAACCGGCTTTATATTGCAAGCATCAAGTGCAACAAATAGAGAAGTTACACCTGCAGAAGCAAGTGTGACAGTGCTTGACAATGTTACTGCAGATGACTTTTCTATAAAAACAACTACAACTGATGATGTGGTTAGCGATGTGCAAAAAATTTACGTTGGCAACGAATATATGTATAACGTAAGTTTGTCTAATGCAGATAGCGATACAAATACAAGCATCGCAAAAGTGTTAGATGTATTTAAAGATGGTGTAAGCATTGTATCTACTGATAGTGCTTATACTTTGCGTGCACGCAACATGAACAAATCAAATACTAGTGTTACAGACCTAAATTATGTGTCTGCACGCAAAAATAACACAGGCACATTCACACTTAGTGAAGGTCGTGGTGTTGGTAGTGATGTTATTACACTTCTTGTATACCGCAAGGGATACGAGGGTGTTTTTGCTCCTATAGAAATCCCTGTAAATGTACAAGTAAACAGTTATCCATCTGATTTGAAGTTTGTAAATGAATTAACTGATACTGATGGAGTGGATGACATTATGTTATTTACAAGTTATAGGGGAATGGTGGGTACAAGTGTAACATTATCCATTAGCAATAGCAATGGCAAACTTGTAAATCAATACGCATACGTGTATGTTGCTGATAAAACCACACACGAAAAGGTAGAGAATATTGAGAAAAGTATTCGTATTTATCACTATGTAGGTGGAAACTTAGAACGTGTATATGCTTCCACACCTGTAAAGCATGGCGAAAAATTATTTATAAATTATGTGTTTGATGCAACACTTTATAGTGAAAACTACATACTTGTTGCAGAGAGTGTGGTGTTTGAAGATGCATTTAGTTACAATGCTCATGCAGATAAACATAGCATTGTGTTGGTAACTAGTGACATTACTGTATCTATGCCAAGCACAACAATTGCAAAAGGCAATGTTCGTACGCTTACCAATGAAGAATTGTTTGGTACATCTACACCAGTACTAAGCGCAATGGACTTAAAAGTAGTAAGTAGTGATACAGACATTGTAAAAGTTATTTACGACACCGTGAATGAAACTATTACACTATCTGCAGAAAATTCTTTAAAAATTGGTGCTGTAACAATTACTGTAACTGCTCCAAATGGTTTTACTGCAAGTGCAATTACGCGCGTGTATACACATACGGATGAGACAAATATGTCATTTATGTTTGGTGGCACAGAATATTTTGTGACTGACGAAATAAATGAAGTATATGTAATTAACGACACACAAATTGTGGGTGCTGTTGTTATTGATGGTGTTTCATACGATAACATAAATGTATTACTTCCAGAAGGCATGAGTATGGAAGTTATTTCCTATGACACCACATACATTCAAGTGCCAGAAGAAGGTATTTCCATTTTTGCTCGTTCATTTACTGCTGATACAGATGTAGTGTTTGAATTTAATAACACATACGATGGTACAAGCTTTACATTTGATTTCTTAATTCACATTGAAAGAGTGGTAGAATCGTTAGAAATAAATAAATCTATTGTTCCATTGATTTATGCAAAAGATTCCATTTCTATGGATGGATATGAAGACGTTACAACACATACTATTGTTGTGACTCCAACTCCTGCACCAAGTGATTACAATGGTATTTATACATTCAATACGTACTATGGTGGAACATTCTACAATGAAAATATGGTGCACGTAAGTGGTGACATTTATGAGTATGAATGGCGTAATGACTTTAAAGTGTACATAAGACCAGGTAGAGTAACAGATGGCGGTGCATATGATGGCACATTTGAAGTGTGGACATGGATTAAGTCCAATTCAAATAACAATTATACTTTCTCAGTGTACATTTCATATAAGCGCACTTATGTGAATATGACAGAGTCATTTGATGTGAGAGTAACTAATAGTGTGGTTATTACATCAAGAAATGCAGTAAAAACAGATAGTATTTCCACAAATCTTTCAAATAGGAAGGTTGAATACAACACAAATGACCTTGTTGGCAGTGATGGAAATTATGAAGATGGTAATATTCAAAACTTCAAATTTAATGTATTGCCAACAGATAGACAAATATTAAATGATACCATTTTACTTGGCCTTGGTGATGCAAACACAACAAATTTACGTGAATTATATACAACTGATGGAGTAACATTGTACACAAATGATTACTTTAACTTTGCAGTAGATAACAAAAATAAAAATGTTGTAGTCACATTAATTCATGTGCCAACAACGGAATTGGCAGTTCAAAACTTTATTCTTTATCCATTAGATGGTGGCGCAGTTCCTTATGAATTTTCCGTCAAGATAAATGATGGATTAACTTATGAAACAGCATTTATTGTAACAACTCCACAACAATTACTTAAAATTAGTAATTCTTTGAGTAGTTACTATAGATTGGGTGCAGATATTTATCTAACAGCTTATCATACTGATGGCTCATGGATTGCATTTGGCTCACACGATAATCCATTTACTGGATATTTAAGTGGTGAATATGAAGGCAAATATTATGGCATTCATAATATGCGCATTGTAAACACACGTTCTACTGGTGGGGCATCACAATTGCCAGATACAGCAGTGGGCTTGTTTGCAGTAAACAAAGGCGTAATTGAAAATTTAAAATTGTATGATTTCTTAATAAGAGTAAATTATGACCTTACTGGCGACAACGTGTTTGTTGGTGGTATTGCCGGAATTAACTATGGTTATATTGGCAACGTAGAAGTAATTTCTAACACATTACATAAAACAAATGGTGAATACATTAGTAGTGTAAGTGCATATATGGCACCACAAAATGGTGTAGTTGTGCGTGATTACACCACAACAGAGCATACTAGTTTTGTAGGTGGTGTGGTTGGTCTTAACTTAGGTTATGTAACTAACGCAATCACCAAAGTTCAATTGTTTGCAAACGACACATTTGCAGCACCTGTTCTTGCGGGTGGTGTTGCTGGTGCAAATACTAGCATGACAAGTTTAGAACGTGAAGATTTAACACACAACATCAGTCATGACGGAAACGTTATTGATGAAAGGTTGGATTTTGTAACCACAGGCTCTGGCAATATTGAGTTTGATTCATCTTCAATTAGATTTGGTGAGTATAATGTAGAAGCCACATTTAACGAATTCTCATGCAATGCCGAATTTATACTCACTAATAGCGATAGTGCAGTTGGTGGTGTAGTTGGATTAAATAATTTAGACGTTGATTCATTTGGTGCATTTATTCAAGGTGCATATGTTCAAAGTTACCTTGTGGCACGTGATAATGTTGGTGGTATTGCCGGCATAAACTATGGCTCAATTATAGAAAATATTGCACACGTAAATATTCGTGCTAATGATAATGTTGGTGGTGCAGTAGGTAAAAGTGTGTACGCACGTAGCATACACAAAATTGTTACTAGCATTCACACATATGCCTCAAATGGCACACAAGAATTAAAAGGTAAAATTGTTGATACCAAAGTTCAATTTATCAACAAAGAAGATAAATATAGCTATTTCAACACAGGCATTTATGCACACAGCAATGTTGGTGGTCTTGTTGGTTATGGTGAATATCAATTATTTAATAATGTTGAACCTTTAAAAAGTAGTTCGGCATATAGTTACGTAACTAGAGATATTTCAAATGAACCATATAGCACTACTCATTACCAAGCAAATGGTGGTGTGTATTATGGTGACATTGTGGCAACAGGAACATATATTGGTGGTCTTGTAGGTTTTGCTAATGGAATTGTGGCAGAATCTGTGCTTACAAATGTGAATATAAACACAGCATATGCTGCATACGTTGGTGGTGCTGTTGGTAAAATTGTTGGCGATTCTCGCATTAAATATGCACAAGTTGCAGGTAATGTTGTTGGTAGCGCACATGTTGGTGGATTTGTTGGTGATGCTACAGAAATTACTGACTATTATGGCAATGCAGCACACACTGATGGTAAAATTTTAAGAAACCCATCTAACGATGTTTATTCACATGTTGTGGCTGGCAATTTCGTTGGCTTGCAATACCACGTATCTGCAAGTTACACATTGTTAAAATCAAATGGGGCGTATGTATCCAACTTTGCATCTGCTGGCGAAACACAATCTGGCACGCAAGATATTAATGTTGGTTATGTAACACGCTCAAATGGTGGAATATATACCTTGTATTACATCAATAATGCAGGCAAACAATCAATGGGCATTTCTGATCCGGGGCAATCTTCCGATTTTGCAGTTACTGCCCCAGTGCAAGCTGAACGTACAAACTTAATTGTGGCAAACAGTTTCTATATTGGGTTTGAGACAATTACAAATACAGGAAATACAATTTCTTTTGATGAAAATCATGCAAAACAATTAACTTACAATAGTGGAGCAAGTTCATATTACAATTACGGCACAGGTACAAGTTACGATAACTTGCGCTGTTATAACATTACACTTTTACAAGATGTAACTGAAAGTGATTTATGTATTTCAAGTTCAGATACAGTGGTTATTTCTGATGGTACAGTGTTACTTGAACTTAGCGACATTCACAATATCACAAGCAAATTGTGTACAACTCAACCAAATTATTCTGCATATGACGCAACTGATCCAAGTATTGGTGAAGATGGATATAAGGAAGAAGATTTTAATGTAGAGCCATTCCCATATAATTACTATTACAACACAAGTGTGTTTGTTTCACATCCAGTGGCATTTGCATCTTCTCCTGTAAAAAATAGCAAATTGAACTTAGTATACGAAGTGGCACCAAGTTCTATTGAATTAAAAGCAACTAGTGCATATGCACTAAATGGTGATACAAGTGTAGTTGCATTTGGTATAGATATTGATCCATCCACATTTAAGCCGTTATCTGAAAATCTTGCAAATGTAGTTGTTGCAACTATCAAGCCAAACTTTGCAGATAGTGAGAAGTTTATTATAAGTGTAGACGATGAAAATGTGGTAAGATATGAAAATGGCGTACTTACCCCTGTTGCTCCTGGTGTAACAAAACTAAGATACACTAGTGTGTTAGATAAAAATATTTCTGGCAGTATTGATCTTGTGCTATATTATGCACCAACAACATTTGAAATGTTGGATATCAATGGAAATGATATTAATGGTGACATGAATGTAGTAAAAGGATATGTAACAAATGTAATATCCAATGTGTATGCTACATATACAAATACAAATACAAGCGAAACAAAAACATATACCAACGAAATTAATGGTGTAAGGATTTATGGTCCTGATATTAACCTAGATAAAATATTAATAAACAATGCTCAATTAAATTCTCAGGTGGAATATAATTTTGATTCTTCATTTATTGCTGTTAAAGGTTTAGAAAAGGGAGAAGTATTAGTAGAATTTACACCTTATGTAAAAATTGGTGAATATATAAAATACTTTGATGATCAAATTAAATACATCACATTTAATGTTGTTCTTGGTAACTTTGAGCTTACAACTCCTACAAATGTGACAATCAACCCAACATCAACTGCACAATTCACAATATCTGCTCGTACAGACAATGTGGATGAGGGTGATGATGATAATAGTTTAGGCATTGCAAACGTAAGAACAAGTACACCTAGCTATATGCAAGATGTAAATGCAACTCCTACACACAACCAAGTTGTTTATACAATATTTAAGGGAATGAGTGCTGCAGATATCCATTCTGACTCAAATCAATCAACATTATTTGATAATTTAATTGATATTGTTCATGTAGATTCTGTGAATGAGAGAACAGACGATGACCAATATATTCGCTCATTCAATTTTGAAGCAAATATCAATCCAAGTTGCTATGATAAGATTTCGTCTACCATTGCATATAGGGTACGTGTTCAAATGCTTTCAAGCAATGGCGAGATTATTACATCATGGTTTAATATCACTGTAGTTCCACAAGAACTAAGTTCAGTAATTCTCACAAACTATGCACGTCTATATTATGACGATGGTAGAAATGTGTCCGATTATTCAGAAGGACAAAGTGAATCAGAAATTTCTATGTACAAGTATTCTTCAGACACACTTGTACCAGGTTTCTCAGCATTAATGCAAATTGATTTAAACCCATGGTATGGTATGTTTGACTACATTGATGTAACATGTGAATCATCTGGTATTATGTTTGATCAAATGTCAGAAAAACAAAATGGTGGCGAATTTAGTACCATGGTGTCATTCCCAAATTATGCATTGATTCCAAATGGTATTCGTCTTACCCAAAAAGCATCTTACATGATTGGTAATGATGGCTTTGACTTTGATGGCAGAATGTTTGTGCGCATCAATGCAAGCAGTTCAC
>JAGCSP010000094.1 GCA_017964105.1 Clostridia bacterium
ATTTTTTGTGCTTTTTCTAGTTGTCCAACAATATATGGATTGTGTCCACCCATAAAGCTTGTCATAATTTTGCCTTCATTATTTAGCACAATTGTGATGCATGTGCAACATTGTTCTTTTACTAGCACCTCATCGCCGTGTGTTACACTTACAGTCAAATCATTATCTGTATCAAATTTAAATTTTTGTTCTTGCTCTTGTTTCATGTGTCTCTCCTATTTTATGTAATGTGCTCAAACAATTTTAAGAATTTTGACCACAATTTTATTGTCCACTTTCTTGATCTCATGTCTTTCATAGTGAGCATGTGACAACTATTTAAGGTGCGCTCATAATCAAACTTGATTTCTTGCACAGTGTTTCCACCATAAATAAGTACTGCATTTTCAAAATGTGTATGCATAGACCTAAAATCTAAACTAATGTTACCAAACATGGCTGTTGTGCCGTCAATGATAATACTTTTTTCATGCATAAAGCCTGGTGTGTATTCGTATATTTTTACACCTGCCTTAATTAGTTCTACAAAATGTTCTTGTGACACTAAATGCCTATATTTATTTGTTGGAATTGTTGGGAATATGATTCGCACATCAATACCACTCTTTGCAGCAATTTTTAATTCATTGATACCATCGCGGTCAAGCATTAATTCTGGTGTTGCAATATAAATTGATTTGCTTGCAGTTGAGAATAAACTTGCATACATATTTTTTGCATGTATATCTAGTGAATATGGGCTAACGCCAAATGGTTGTACCCATTCATTAGCTTTCCTCTTTGTTGCAATAGTTGTTCTGTAACTAGACAAATCAACATCTTTTTTTGTTGCAAATTGCCAATCTGTAAGGAATAGCATTGCCATACTCCACACAGCTTCACCTGTGAGCATAAGGCCTGTATCTTTCCAAGAACCATACATTTGTTTGTAATTCACATACAAGTCACCAATGTTTAGTCCGCTAATAAATGCGGTTTTGCCATCAATCACAAACATTTTACGTTTTGTACGCATATTCACAATTGTACTAGAAAATAATCTAATCTTATTGAATGGAACAGCCTCTATGCAATAGTTTTCCAATTTTCTAAATATTTTGCTATCTTCAAATCTATTAGCTGAACCATAGTCATCGTATAAAACTTTTACTTCTACGCCTTGGCGCGCTTTGATTTTTAGAATATTGAATATATTATTCCACAAATTTCCTTGTTCTATAATGTAACTTTCAATAAAAATGTATCTTTCTGCTTTTTTCAACTCTTCCAAAACATTATCAAAATAAACATCTGCCTCAGTAATGTATTTGGTGGTTGTGTTTTGATACACTGGCATATTAGTGGTATTTAGCACATAGTTGCTAATTTTGCCTTGGTAACCATTTTCACTTACCAAATCATCTATTACTTGTTGATTTGGAAGCAATACAGAACTTGTTTTAAAAGCAATATTTTGCCATGCTCTGCGTCTTCTACTGCTACCCTTATTTTCTTTCAAATAAATGTAAAGGCAAAGACCAAATAGTGGCAATATGAACACAATAATTATTCCAGCACTAGAGTAATGTCTGCCACTGATTGTAAATACAATTACAAGCAAAGCAAGAGCAATGCCAACTGATTGACCAATTGCAAATATTTTTGGATCAATTATAAGAAAGGTCACGACAAAAGCCACATTCAAAAGGAATGTGAAATAAAACATAAATTTTGGGGAATGTAAAAATTTAGTAAATTTTTTCATAACGACCTTACTTCTCATAATATATGATAGCACAAATTCTCTGTTTAATAAAATAATTTACACTTATATTATTAGTATTTTATGTGTTTTTAATAAAAAACTACTTTGGCATGGCCAAAGTAGTATATAATTTTTGCTATTGATTTAAATCTGTTAATTCCATTTGTTTAAATTCAAGAACAGCTTGCTTGTCTGCTTGAGTAATATCACGTTTTGCATCTTTTTTAGACCTATAGAAGCTATCGCCTTCTTGGCTTTGGAAATATAGTCCTACAATACGTTTGCTAGGGTTACTAAGCAGCGTATATGCTGCACGTTTTCTTGCACCACCAACAATGTTTTTGGTTGTGCTAAGATCTGTTTCTACAAACACATTATATGCAAGCACTCGTCCTGCATTGTCCATTACGGTAATACCATCATAATTAAGCATGGTTTCAAGCACATCTGCAAATGCCTTTAACTTGCTTTCGCTATATGCATTACTCTTTAAAAATAATTTTGCAAATTCAATTGGCTCTGGCAACCATGTACCATCTGCAAGAAGTCCTTTGTCTTTGTAATCTTTATCTACCACAAGGCAAAGCGTGCCATGCAATCTTTTAAATACATTTGCACAAATGTTGGTAAGATATATCTGAATATCTTCACGCTTCCTAACTGATGTTTTAATTTTTGATGTGCTATCTACTACAAGTGCATGAATAGCTTCTGCCCAATCGCTCTTAATGTCATTTACTAAATTAAAGCACACACTAGTTGTGTTTCCTCTAATTCCTTTTAGTACCACCATACCTGTGCTAACCACATTGATAAAAAGAGCATTTAGTTTGCTAGGAAAAACAATTTTCTTTTCACTATCAAACATATAGGAATACAAATCTCGTTCCTTAATGGAATTCAACACTTTTACAATTCCATACTCAACGCCAGTCTCACCAAACTCAATGTATATAGTCCAATTCTTTAAGCAAAAAGTCATAAGTGTTTTTAATCTTTGATTAAATAATGTGGTGTCCGCATCGTGATAAAAAGTTATTTTATTTGCATCTGGAATAGAACGAATGAGTGTAGCAATACTAGACACAAGCAAAATGTTTGGTCTAATTTTTACACCCTCTTCTTCCCAGTTACAAAGTGAGTGAAATACGTTTATAAGCTTATCTACATCACTAGATTTAAGTACATCAAATTCTAGTTCAACCATATTGCGCACAGACTCAGTTGCATTCATATAAAACACACTTGTTTGCATACTTCACCCTCCCTCTTTTTGTTATTATAACAAAACGATTGAATTTTTCCTACAATTTAAAGCATCTTTTTAATAAAAAATATATACTTTTTGCCACAAAGTATACCAGCAAAGGATAAAAAATACACCAAATGTTACTTTGATGTATCTTCATCTATTTCTTCTTGTTGTTGCACAGAGCTAGAATTTCCTTCTCTGCCCCATATGATAAATGGCATTGCTGCCATAACCGCAAACACTAATACTAGTGACATTGCAATTGCTACTACAAATTTTGTATTTAGTGAATGCACTCTGTTGTTTTCTTTTACTTCTTTCTTTTTATTTGTTTCTGGTGTAACAGCTACTGCGTTTACTGCATCAAAGCAATTTGGCATTACGTCTGTTACTTCTTTTTTCAAAGCTTTTAATAAATCTTTTTCTTTCATAGCTGTTACCTCCTTATGTTTTTAATTTGCACCTATATGCGATTTTAATTTTTTCAATGCGTTATTATATGACCATAACACAGTGCCAAGTGGCTTATCTAATATTTCAGCAATTTCTTTGTGTTTATACCCAGACACTGCATACATAAGCACTATTTGCAATTCTGCATCATTCAACACTTGCTTTGCTATGCTAAATATTGGAATGTCATATTTATTTGTGTTATCTTCACTCGTGGCAAGATATTCATTTTCCACAAAATCTACCACTTGCTCACGTTTGCGTTTTTTGTATTCATTGATACACAAATTTTTGCAAAGCGTTAGTACCCACGCGTAGCCATTTGTGTTTGGTTTGTAAAAATTAATTTTTTCACGAACTTTAATGTACGTGGCCATCATAGCATCTTCTGCTTCGTGTGCATCTTTCACAATGCTAAGACACATCGAAAAAACGCCTTTGTTTGTAAGATTGTATACATTTTCAAAAGCTTTATTGTCGCCATACTGCATTCTTATTAAACTCTTGTTTAGTGCGTGCTTATCCATGAGTCTGCCTCAAAGTACAGCACTATTGTATCACAAAAGCTTTGAAAAGTTCAATTGTTCTTACACTATTACAACACATAAATTATTTATTTTATTGGGCAAAAACCACAAAAATTAAATATATTTTATATATTGACAAACAATATTTTTTATTATAAAATGTGTATGTATTGAAAATTAACCTAACAATTTAACGAGGTAAACAACTATGACAAATAAAGTTTTAAATATTATTATCGCAGTTTTGGCAGTATTTATTGCAGTATTCTTTTCTATGCGTATGGTATATTGGGGCATGGAAATAAACGAAAAAGATAAGGAAATGAACAATACAAATCCTGCTGCTATTACCTATACAATTGAGAAGTAAATAAAACACAAAAAAAGACAACCACTCAGGTTGTCTTTTTTATTGCATAATGTCATCTTCTTCGGGTTGTGCATCTTCTTTTAGGTCAATATTTGGATTGCTAAGATAAATCTCTTCGCCATCTTCAATTTTGGTTACTTCTTTACCATTATATTGCCTACCATCTGCATACACCAAATTATATTCTGAATCATAGAATAATTCTTCGCCGCCATCTGTGCGATATTCAGATGCTTTTAGACCATTGTCTTCTTCATCAATATCATAATAGTCATCTTGTTCTCTTTCTTTGCGTTCTTGTTTTTTGATTGCTTTATTTAATTGTTCTTGTGCAAAGTTTGCATAATCAAGAGCCATCTTATCTGTTTCGTTTTGTGTATACAAATAATAATTATCTTCACATGCTGCAATATTTATAGGATACATATGCACAAGTATTTGTTCTGGCAAAACTGATTTTGGTGCAAGCTTTGTAAGCACACGAGCAAATATTTTGTTTCTTAGTTTGTCTTGTTTTTCTTCATCCAAATTGCTTGTATCTAATTCTATCTTGCTGTAATCTGTGCCGACAATTTCAAATTTGCAATTTCTCCAATCGAGTGAACCCTTAGCATTAAGTCCAAATAAGTATGGATTATATAATGCACTCATGCCATCTGCCCCAGTTGCAAAATCAAATATTTTCAAATATTCATCTTTATCAACTTCTCCATTGATTGCAAATTGTGGCAATGGTGCATGATTTCTAAACTTGCGTGCACCATCAAAAAGAGGGTGCTTTTCTGTAATTACTTCTTGTGCAAAATTGTCAATATATTTTTCAATATCTTCTACGCTACGCAATGATTTTTCAGGTTTGTGCCTAAAATAGTAATCCGCAAATGCTCTTTGATATTCCACAAAGCACACAAGTGTATGAAGGTCTGACATGTCAATTGGCTTATGTGATTCCACTAAACTTTTAATTGTTTTAGCATTTTCTTCTACCAATTTACTGTTGCCAAGTATTTCATTGTATTTATCAGACAATTTTTTATAGTATGTATAGTTTGGTGAATATTGTGAAGCGTATTTCAATTCATTTTCTACTTCGCGTAGTTCGTTTTTGATGCAACTGTAATAATATGATGGTTGCCCCATCTTTAAGCCTTTACGATATGTGTGGTAATAATATTTGTGGAAAGGTGTTTTAATCTCCCCACCATCTTCATAAGCAGGTTTTGCAAATGTATTGTTAAAGTGATTAATAAACACACCAAAAGCATCACCAAAACTATTTTTAATAATTTCCTGGATTGCCTTGTTGTTTTCGCTTACGATACCACGCATATATTTCCATGCCACTATTGATTTGTCTTTTGCAGGAAGTTTATCATAATCTGCAAGTGTATTTATAACATATTTCATTGCAAAGGTTTCCTCTTAATCTTTAGTTACATTTATTATTTTACTATAAATAGTAAACTTTTGCAATACCCCACTTTATTTGAATGGATTATAAAAATAATTGAGTAAGGCAATTAATGAACTTTTACCTGCTCTCACAATTATTTCCACCTTGCCAACAACGTCACTCATAGCAAAACTACCTTCGGTAGAACTATCGTCACTATTGTGCCTATTGTCGCCAAGCACAAACACTTCACCATCGCGCACTCTTATTGCGCTTTGCAAATAATGCTCTTTATCCACAAATAAATTGTCATCATTTTTGTGGCTCTCTTTGTAATTTTGGAATAATGCATATTCTTTTGCCATGCCATTTTAATCTGCAGAACCAGGAACTATACGAATGTAATCTTCTTCTAGCACTTGATCATTGCGCATAACCACATATTTGCCATCAACATTTTTAATATCAATTGTATCGCCAGGAAGTGCAATTACACGCTTAATTATTTCAATATCATTTTTCTTAATTACAATAATATCGCCATATGTGTAACTTGCATTTTTATCAATGTAAACCACATCTCTGTTGTGCTCATAATCTGCATAATTGTTTATAGTTGGCTTCATGCTTTCGCCATACACGTAGCTAGAAGTAAAACAAAATGAAAAAGATATCATAAAAATGCTGAGGTAAACACACAAAAGAAAAATTACGACAGATACATAGTCGCTAATATATCTTTTGTGTAATTTAAAAATTTGTTTATCTTCTATGTTATATTTCATGCTTTTATGTTACCACAAATATAAATTTTTTCAAAATTATATTTTGACTCACATCTTATTTTATACAAAATCTTACTATTTTTGCATTTGTGTTACCTTATATTTTGTGCTACAATAAACTATGCTCCCATGGTGTAACGGATAGCACAATGGTCTTCGGAACCATTAGTTCGGGTTCGAATCCTGATAGACGCGCCAAAACACCGAGCAGTATTGCTCAGTTTTTTTTTGTGTTAGATTTTGTTTAAATTGAGATTGCATTTTAAGTGTTTTTCATTTTGAAACTATATCATTTTTGTTATTTATTTTA
>JAGCSP010000010.1 GCA_017964105.1 Clostridia bacterium
CTTCATCTTCAACTTGCATAATTGGAAACATTGCATCTTTATAATGTTCTAAATGGCCTGAAGTTTTATAAAGATTAACATTACCAAGAGGTGGTGTTTGAACGTGTAAATATCCCCTTTTAATTTCTTTATCTCTAAGAGATAAACGGAATGAATAATTTTTGAATCCAAAATCTTTGTATACATCAAGAATTAGATCAATAACGCCTTTTACTTCTTGCTCAATTTGTTCTGGTGTACAGAAAATATGTGAGTCATTTTGAGTAAATGCACGAGTACGTTCAATACCACATAATGCACCACTATCTTCAAATCTAAAGTCATTTGCAATTTCTGCAATACGTAGTGGTAAATCACGATATGAATGCATGCTATTTTTAAACATTACCATGTGGTGTGGACAATTCATTGGACGAAGAACATATCCCTCTTCATCATCTAATTGCATTGCTGGGAACATATCATCTTTGTAGTGATCCCAGTGACCAGATGTTTTGTATAGATTAATATTTCCAAGACTTGGTGTCATAACATGCTTGTAGCCAAGTGATAATTCTTTATTCGTAATATATTCTGATAAAGCATGACGAAGTAAGAATCCATTTGGCAACCACATAGGAAGACCACGACCAACAAGGTCACTAAACATAAATATTCCAAGGTCTTTACCCAATTTTCTGTGATCACGTTCTTTTGCTTCTTGAACTAAACGCAAATGCTCTTTTAAATCTTCTTTTTTTGCAAAACCAAAGCAATAAATACGTTGAAGCATCTTATTCTTTTCGTCACCACGCCAATATGCGCCAGCAACTTTATCTATTTTGAAAGCAAATCCACGCAAATATTTTGTATTTTCTACATGTGGTCCACGACATAGGTCTACCCAATCGTCACCAAGATAATATACGCTAATTACCTCATCATCTGCAAGGCCTTCAATAAGTTCCACTTTATATGGATTATTTTTAAACATTTTTAGTGCTTCTGCCTTAGATACTTCCTTACGCACAAAATCAAGATTTTGTGATATTATCTCGCTCATCTTCTTTTCTATAGCAGGGAAATCTTCTGGCGTAATTGATTTTGGACAATCAATATCGTAGTAAAACCCTGTATCAATTGCAGGGCCAATTGATAATTTTACATCGGGATACATGCTACAAATTGCCTTTGCTAGCACGTGGCTCATGCCATGGCGCATCATCATTTCTTGTTCGTTTTGAATTTTTTGTTCCATAATTATATTCTCCTAAAAAGTTTTTACATCAAAAAATAAAAAAGCCCCTTGCGTTATTTACACAAAGGACGAGATTTACCCGTGGTTCCACCTTTTTTGCAAGAAAACTCTTGCCACTCTTTTCCTAAATTCGCATAGGAGATTGCGTAATAGTATAAAAGTGGTTTCACAAAATATCTAGTTATGTGGCTTACACCATCCCACACTCGCTAAAACAATCAATAAGTTGCTACTTGTCTTTTAATCATTCTATTAATTGATGTTACATTTAAAATACCACAATTGATTTAAAAAATCAACACTATTTATGCAAGTAAGTTTATCTTTTTATTAAATAATTGATACAATGTGGAAATAAGAGAATTATTCAGTTTATCTGAACAATAAATATCTATTTTATTTGGTGCCAACATAAGCAATTCCAATATTAAATCACTTTCATTATCAATATGCTTCTCAATATCTTTGCCCACGATCTCAAATATATCTTTATCACACTTTACTGCCACATTGCAATTTGACGATATGTTATCAAGCAAAAAACTAAAAAAATCAATTGCAACAGCGCTATTAGTAAGATATTGTTTATTTGAACTAACAAGATAAACCAAGTTAGACCATTTTGATAACAAAATGCCACATTTAAATCTAATAAACGAATCAATTACAAAGTTATCTTTTAAATCAATTCTACTCTCAAAAAAAGCAATGTCTTCTGCCAATTCAAATAGCACAATCAAATGTGGTAAAACCTTACTAAATTTACCAAGTACAACAATGTTATTTATTACAAATTGTTCTTTATAAAAAGTAACAATTTCTTTTGATATAATTTTACTCACATAACTTTTTATTCGAGCAATATCATTGCTTACCTGAATAAATAATTGATTACCTGCCACGTAGTATGCAAACTCTTTAAATGTCGCTTTATTTAGGCGATTTATAATATTTTGCATAATACCAATATTTTGTGAATTGAATTGAATACATGTCTTCCACATACAACTATTTTATGTAATTGAAATAATTTTATTTATAATTATTTTGTCTAAGTTTTGTGAATTATGAAAAACAAAAAAGAGCGGAAAATTTCCACTCTTATTCTTAATTATTACATATATTCTGGAACTTCTATTCCAAGCACATATAAGCCCCTTTCCAGTGCCTTGAACACCATATTTGATAATGTTAAATATGTGTTACGTTTTTCATCATCTTTTTCAGTAAGAATTTTAATATTGTTGTAGAAATTGCTATATGCACTAGCCACATTATATAACTCTGCACAAAGAGTATTGAGTGAGCTTTCATTTAAACATGTTGTGTAGCTATCAATAAGTTTTAGTACACTATACACTATCTTTCTCTCTTCTGGCAATGTTATAGTTACATTTGAATTACTTTTAAATCCTGCTTTTGAAAGCAATGATTTGATTCTAACTGCTGTATATTGTAAATATGGACCTGTTTTGCCTTCAAACGTAGTAAATTTATCTTCATCAAAGATATAATCACGTGAAATTTGATTGCTTAAATCACCATATTTAATTGCAGACATTGCAATAATGTGTGCGAGTTCTTTATTCTCATTGCTGCTATTTTCTAATAACCTTTCGTGCGCTTTTGTGGTAACCATATCAATTAGGTCATCCAACTTCATTGTGCCACCGTCACGTGTTTTAAATGGTTTGCCATCTTTACCATTAACAGTACCAAAACCATAGTGTTCCAATTTAACACTATCATCTACTAATTTTGCTTGCCTTGTAACGCCAAATACTTGACGGAAATGCAATACTTGACGATCATCAGTAACATACACAATACGGCTAAGTTTAGGGTATTTATTAGCCCTGTCAACAATTGTAGCGATATCTGTGATAATATACATTTGTGCGCCATTACTCTTTAAAATAATTGCTGGTGGCATTGGTTGATTTGTGTAATTTTCTACATCTACAACAAGTGCCCCTTCGCTAATATATGCAAGGCCTTTGTCTTTTAAATCCTTTACAACTGCAGGAACTAACTCGTTTACACTACTCTCGCCATTCCATAAATCAAATGAAACGCCTAGTCTATCATATGTGCGTTTTACCATATTGACAGAAACTTCTCTAAGTTCTTGCCATATATCATAGTAACCTGATTTCTTATTTTGAAGCCAAAGTGTAATATCGCTTGCACGAGATGCAAATTCTTCATCAGTTTTTTTGCGTGCACTTGCTTTTGGATATGCCACTTCTAACATTTCTTCTGTTATCTTTGTTTTTGGCTTAGATGAATCAAAATATCCGGTCATATCATAGTCATCCATAAGTTCAGCAATAGTTAAGCCCATTTGCAAGCCCCAATCGCCAAGATGGACATCACCTACAACAGTATTGCCCATAAATGAATTTAATCTTTTAAGAGCCTCACCAATAACCGCACTACGCAAATGGCCTACGTGTAATGGTTTTGCAACGTTTGCACCACCAAAATCAAGCACCATGAAGCCTGGGTGATCTAATTTATCTACGCCAACACGCTCATCGTCTGCAAAATCATGTGCTAAACGGGCGAAATACTCATCTTTGATAAGGAAGTTGATAAATGCTGGTTTTGCCACAGAAATATCGAATTTGTCATTTAAATAAGATAATTCATTTACAATACTATCAGCAATTATCATAGGATTTGTGTGAGCACTTTTTGCTACACCAAATGCGCCATTACATTGCAAATGTGCAATATCTTCTCTATCACTAAAAGAAACTTTGGCATATGATTTATCATACCCAAGCTTTTCAAAAACTTTTTCTAATTCACTAGTTAAATAATTCTTAATATTCATATTTCACCTTTTGACCATTAAAGTATATCATATAGTTCAATTTAAAAAAAGCAAACAAACATATAATATTACATAATTTACCAAGTATATATAGTAAAAAATAACCAAAAATAATAGTGTTAAGGGAAATCTTTTAACAAATTATTAGGAGGTGAAATTATGCCAAAAACTAAGGCAACTACATCAAAACACACAGCTAATACAAAGGCTACAAAAACAAGGAGCGAACACGCAAAAGATTGTGGAAAAACCACAAAAAATAC
>JAGCSP010000011.1 GCA_017964105.1 Clostridia bacterium
AAGATGGTTCAATTCCCCAGGTTCCCTCCGCTACACTATGTATTCATATAACGGTATCAGGGGGTTAACCCTGATGTGTTCCCACATTCGGACACCCACGGATCACGGCCTATTTGCGGCTCCCCGTAGCTTTTCGCAGCTTATCACGTCCTTCGTCGGCGTCTAGTGCCAAGGCATCCACCATACGCTCTTTTTCGCTTGATCGTATTTCGTCGAATTCTTGGTTTTTAAATAAATTAATACATACGAATAAAAAACTCTTGAACCGTGCTAAATTGCACATTCGTGAATTGATTATTGTATTACTCGTTTAATAAAATATACTAATGTATTACTTTATTACTCGTTTTCAAATATTAAATATTTGACCTTTCAATAATATGTAGTTGTCAATGTACTTTTTGCCGCAACCCAAAATTTGTCGGTTGCAACACGCATAGTTTACTACAATCGAAATACAGAAGTCAACACTTTTTTTAAAAAAAATTCAAAAATTTTTAACTTTTTTTCATTTTAAAAGACCACCCTTCGGGGTGTTTCCAAAAATGACCATTTTTTTATGAATATTTTTTTAAATTTTGACAAATTTTTTGAAAATTTTACACCCAAAAAACATAAAATGACACATTATTTTGATACTCTAAACCATAAAACTGACACGCGCTCACCCCTATATCATTATAAAAATGCGCGTATGGGCACGCGCGCGCACGCGTATATAGTAAAAAATCACCTGATTTTACTCAAGTGATATTTTTCTTTATTACATCTAATGCATTTTTCTCAAGTCGGCTTACTTGTGCCTGAGAGATTCCTATTTCTTCACTCACTTCCATTTGAGTTTTACTCTTGTAGTAACGAAGTAGTATTATTTCTTTTTCTCGTTTGTTTAATTTTGTTAGAGCATTTTTAAGGTTAATATTTTCCATCCAACCATCTTCACTCTCAGGATTACCCACTTGGTCACCAAGATAAATTGTGTCGTCCCCATCATTATACACAGGGTCACTTAGTGATAATGGATCGCTGATTGCTTCCATTGCAACTGCCACATCACGAATATCTGCACCAATATACTCAGCAAGTTCATCAAGGCCAACTTCTCTATCGCTATCTTTTTGTAATTCTTCACGTGCCTTGAGTAAATTATAAGCAATATCACGCAAACTTCTGCTAACTCTAATAGAATTATTATCGCGCATAAATCTTTTTATTTCACCCACAATCATTGGCACTGCATATGTGGAAAATTTTACACCAACAGACATATCAAAATTATCTATTGCCTTCATGAGCCCCACACAACCAACTTGGAATATGTCATCACTAATGCCACGCTCTTTAAATTTTTGAACAACAGATAACACAAGACGCATATTGCCAACCGCAAATTTATCCCTGGCATCTTTGTCGCCATTTTTAATTCTAGTCATTAGTTCGGCTTGTTCTTTTGCACTAAGTTTTGGTAAATTATTGGTATTTACACCTGTAATTACTACCGCAGTTTTCATGCACATCACCTCGTTTATGGTATATTTCCCAAAAACTAGAACAATATGCACATTATTTACTCTTATCAAATCAATGTGGCTAGCAGGCACAAAAAAATTATGCTTGACGCAACATTTCTCGTTTAATTTTACTTACAATTTTCTTTTCTAACCTACTTATATAGCTTTGACTAATACCCAAATCGTCTGCGACTTCTTTTTGTGTCATCTCATCTTTGCCGTTTAGTCCAAATCGCATAATCATTATTTCACGTTCTCTTGGATTTAAGCCATCAATAATTGACATTAGCATTTGCTTTTCTACACTATCTTCCAAATCATCTTGTGGTAAATCTTCTGCACTAGGAACCAAGTCGCCGAGAACTAATTCATTACCATCACCATCTGTTGAAAGCGTTTCATCAAACGACACTTCACCCTTTTGTCTAGCAATTTTACGCAAATACATTAGTATCTCATTTTCGATACATCTGCTAGCATATGTAGCAATTTTGATATTTTTGTCACCTTTAAAACTATTGATAGCTTTAATAAGTCCAATGCTGACAATTGAAATTAAATCTTCTAGTTCCACATCATTGCGTTCAAATTTTTTAGCAATATATATCACAAGACGCAAATTGTGTTCAATCAATTTGTGTTTAGCAAATTCACTATTGTTATCTAATTGTAAAATTAATTCTTGTTCTTCTTCCGCTGACAATGCTGGTGGCAGCGCCTCCCCAGATGCAAGATACATTACAAAACCATCTTCATCAAACATGGTGCAATGCATAATATGTTCTAAAAGTTTAATTATTTTTCGTTTTAGCATATCACACCTCCATTTTATAGCAATCCTTCATGTAATAAACATTCAAATTGACTAAAATTCTTTTTGCTTACCCCCATGGCAACATTTGTTTTTTTAATATTTATATCATCATGGCAAATTTGAATGCTGTCACAATTAAATACAAGCATTTTGGCACTACTTGTGGCAGTGGCAACATTTATGTAATGTGCATTTTTTAAATCCACGCCACTTACTCTATCTAACATAATCTTTTCAAATGGAAAATTTTTGAATATCTTGCAAAAACATGCAAATGATATAACCACAATAGGATTATTGTCATCATACAATCTGTTTCCACTATCCAAAAATCCTCTTATATAATATTTTTTACCATCAATAGTAATAGTAACATCATAGGTGCTACATCTTGTTTGTTTGTGCTTTAAATAATTCTTTAAAAACTTTATAAATACAAATACATACACAAATGCAATAAATACAAATATACTAATTGGCAATGCATATCCATTAAGCAAAATTCCATTTTGATTGTATGGTATTTTAAACATATTTAGTAGTGCATAACATACGCCACCAAGTACAAATGTAAAACTTAAAAATA
>JAGCSP010000012.1 GCA_017964105.1 Clostridia bacterium
CATCAGTTGTAATATTGTTATGCACAGTGGGTTTGTTTTTCTCAAGATTATGGACACCACTTGTGTTTGACTTGGCATTTGGTGCTCTTGCAGTAGTTGCATGTATTGAAGTTAGCAAAGTTGCATATGCTGCAGGTAAGCCAAACAATGCTTATTTTGTTTGCACATATCCAGCAACATTGTATCTTGTTACAATGTTTTATTTGAACAAAAAATTCACTTTTAGTTATTATATTTTCATCTTACTAATGTTATTGCTTGCATACTTTTTAATAATCTTTATTATTACAGGTAGCATGCATAAAACAAGCGTTGATGAAATGGGTAAAATAGGATATAAGGGTAGCAAATGGCATTTTGCGTTAGATAAATCAATGTTTTCAATTAGTTTAATGGTTTATCCTGCATTATTGTTTTTATCAATTATAATCCTAAATCACTTCACAGAATTCACTTCTGTAAGTGCGCTAAATCTTTCTGGCAACATAATTTCAATGTTTTTGCTAGTTACAGTATTTGCAGTTACAATGATTTGTGATAGCATGGCTATGATTACAGGTATAACTTTTAAAGGAAAAAAGTTGTGTCCCAAAATTAGTCCTAACAAAACAATTAGCGGTGCCATAGGCGGCCTAATTGGTGGTATAGCTAGCGCCTTTGTAGTGTATGCATTATTTAATTTATCACCTAGTTTTGTAAGCGATTTTAGTGCTATTGGTGGTAATGCTTGGCATATACTAATTGTGGGCATTGTAGGCGCAATAATATCGCAAATTGGCGATATTATTGCAAGTTTACTAAAACGCCACGCAGATGTTAAAGATTATGGAAACATTTTCCCAGGACATGGTGGTGTAATGGATAGAATGGATGGATTAATTTTTAATTCAGCATTTGTAATGTTATTCTTTGTTTTAATTGTAATTATTTAAGGGAGATCATTTTGACTAGTTTTCTTGGTAGTGCTGCAACAATTTTTACTAATATTGGATATATTTTGCTTGCAATTTTAGTGCTGATGGTTATGATAGTAATTCATGAACTTGGTCACTATACTGCTGGCAAAATTTTTAAGTTCAAAATAACTGAGTTTTCCATTGGTTTTGGTAAAGCTATTTTTTCCAAGAAAATGAAAAGCGGTGAGATTTTCTCAATCCGAGTTGTTCCGCTAGGTGGCTATTGCGCATTTGCGGGTGAAGATAAAGAAGTTGCCGAAGAAGGTGATTTCAATAGTAAACCTTGGTGGCAACGTCTTATCGTTCTTTTTAGTGGTGCATTTTTTAATTTTTTATCAGCAGTCATTTTTACAGTATTTTTACTTGCATTTGCTTCAAGTGGGTATAGCAAGATTACTTCTGTTGATGGAGTTGTGTATGAAACTGGTAGCCCGGTATTAGAAGTAAACGATGTTATCCTTAGGGTAGATGGCACAAAAACAAGATTCTTAAATGGCGGATTTACAAATCTAATTTCATTAGCTAGTGACACAGATCCTATTGTCCTTACAATTGACAGAGATGGAGAACAACTTGATATTACAGTGATAAAGCACCAAATAGAAAGTAAGGATGAGAATGGCCAAACTATATTAGATGAGAATGGCAATCCTGTTATGGTTAGTGTTGTTGGTGTGACAACTACAAATCATAAATATTCGTTTGGCAAAGCATTCTATATGGCTTTCCCAGTAACTTGTGAAATGGCGTGGGACTGCTTAGTGATTATCGGTAAGATATTTATCGGTCGATATAGTTTAAGAGATTTAGGTGGTCCAATCACAACAATTAGCACAATTGCTACAGCATCAAGACATTTGATAAATCTATTATTGTTATTCCCAGTAATATCGGTAAATTTAGCCGTATTTAATTGGTTGCCAATTCCAGCACTTGATGGTGCAAGAATGGTATTTGTAATTATTGAGGCAATACGTAAAAAACCAATAAGGCGCGATATCGAAGCAAAAATTCATGGCGTTGGATTATTTGTGCTGTTTGCATTTGTAATAGTGGTGGATATACTGCATTTATTTGTTTTTAAATAAGAAGGATTGTTACTAATGAAAGATTTGATGACTTATATAAATGAACAAACTAACAATGCTTACCAACATTTAAAGTTGGTAGGTGTTGTTTACAATCCAACAATTGGAAACACAAGCTTTAGATTTATATATAAAAATGGCACATCTTTCAAGCAAAGTGACAAAGATAAAATTGCACAATTGATAAACGAATATTATGAAAACACTATAGAAGTAGATGTAAAAGTAAAACGTGATTATGTAGATGAAGAAGTAGTTGCAGACACATTATTTAAATATATTTATTCTAATTACACAAGTATTCAAAATGATGTCTCTCGTGATAACATACATGTGACATTGGATGGAGATGTTTTTGTTGAGTTGCAACTTACCGAGCCTGTATATGATTATTTACTATCGCAAGATTTTATTGGAGTTGCAACAAAATATTTAAATGACAATTCATTTGAAAATTTTGAAATATCTTTAAAAAAGAGTGGTGAAGGTGATATATACACAAAGGCACTAGATGCAAATCATGAAAGAATGATACAATCGCTTGGTGCAGATACCAACCAACCATCAAAGGTAAATGTAACAGATATCACTGAAGTATTTGGTGAAAATTTACCTAGCGTGGCATTTGATTTAAACACAATTAAAAGTGCTATGCAAAAATGTCAAATAGCTGGAAATGTAAGGTTTTTTGCAGAAAAAACTTTTACGTCAAAAAAACCAGATAAAAATGGTAACTATCCTGTAAAAACATATTACACATGGTCATTAAAATATGGTCAAGGTTTTATGCATTGCGTATATTTCCCATTGAAACAAGATGCGAATAATGAATTTGCCCTTGCTGATGATATGCAAGTAATCGTCGGTGGTGACATTGAAGAGTATATGGGTAAACTTAACTTTAAAGTGAAGTCATTATCAGTATGTAAAATTGTAGAGCAAACTGATAGAGAAATTATTCAAAAAGAAGTAAATGAGAATTATCTATATGTAAAGCCAGAAAAGGTAGAAAGCATGTCTCAATTTAATTTTTTTGATGTGCCCAAAGAACCAAATGCATTTTTGGCACAAAACGACGTTTTTGTATTCGACGTTGAAACAACAGGATTAGATTATAAATCTAATGAAATTATTGAAATTGGTGCAGTTAAATTGCATAATGGTGAGATTACAGAGTCGTTTTCATGTTTTGTAAAACCAACAGTAAAGATACCTAGTGAAATTACTAGATTGACTGGTATTACTGATGCAATGGTTGCAAATGCACATTCAATTAGTGAAGTAATAGTTGATTTTTATAAGTTCTGCTATGGTTGTGTAATTATGGCATACAACATTGATTTCGACTATCGATTTATTAATAGTGCAGGCGTAAAAGTAGGATACAAATTCACAAATAGGCAAGTAGACGCAATGTATCTTGCAAGAAAAGAAGTTAAAGGTGCCAAAAACTTTACATTGTCATCTATTTGTAAGCGTTTGGGAGTAAGTTTGGAAGGTGCACATAGGGCAATTAATGATGCAACTGCCACGGCGGAGGTTGTAAAATTAATTAGTGACAATGTTTCGCCAAATTAAATCTATAAATTTCGTTGATTTTTGTATATATGTGTGATACAATGTAATTACTAATAATAATATGCTAGAAGTGGGTTGATAAACAATCCACTTTTAAATTTGTTAGGGGGATTTTTATATGAACGGCAAAAAAGTGCTAACATCGTGCCAACCTGTGATAGAAAAAATTGTAGCAGATTTGGGTTTGGTACTAGTAGATTTAGAGTACAAAAAATTGGTGACGGGTATGACATTAATTGTTTATATTGACAAACCAGAAGGTGTTACGCTAAATGATTGCGAGATGGTAAGTAGGGCACTTGATAAACCTTTGGACGAACTAGATCCAACGGATGGTGCATCATACAATTTGAATGTGTCATCACCCGGTCTAGATAGGCCAATTAAAACAGATTATGATTTTAATAAGTACAAAGGTAAAGAAGTTACATTGAAATTCTATGTCCCATATGAAAAATCAAAAACACTCGATTGTGTGCTAAAAGGGCACACAGATAGCGAAGTTATGGTAAGTTTAAATGGCAAAGATTTAAGCTTTGACAAAGAAAAAATAGCATTGATTACACCAGTAATAAAATTTTAATTAAGGTTTAAAAAATAGGAGAATTAAACAAATGGTAAATAAGGATTTTTTTCAAGCATTAGAAGAATTAGAAGCAACAAAAGGAATTAGTAAAGATTATTTTATAGAGGCGTTGGAGAGTGCACTAACAAGTGCATATAAGAAAAATTTTGGCGAAGCCAAAAGTGCTTATGTAAAACTAAATCCAGAAAAGAATACAATCAAAGTATATAGTTTCAAAACTATTGTTGAAGAAGTTGAAGATCCAGATAAAGAGATTTCACTTGCAGAAGCTAAAACAATGAAGAAATCATACAAACTTGGCGATACAATTCAACAAGAAGAAACACCAAAGGAATTTGGTCGTATTGCTGCACAAACTGCAAAACAAGTAGTAATGCAACGTCTTCGTGAAGCAGAACGTAATAGAATTATGCAAGAAGTCAGTGGCAAGCAAGATGAATTGCTTACAGTAATTGTAAGACGTGTAGATGGCGAAAACGTATATTGTGATTTAGGTATTACAGAAGTTGAAGGTATTCTTGGACCAAAAGACCGTATTCCTGGTGAAAAATATGCAATAAATAGCAGAGTAAAAGTATTCGTTAAGGCAGTACGTGAAAGTTACAATATGCCATATGTTCAACTAAGTAGAACAAGTGCAAACTTTGTAAAAAGATTATTTGAATTAGAAGTGCCAGAAATTGCAAATGGCGAAATTGAAATCAAAAGCATTGTAAGAGAAGCTGGCTATCGTACAAAAATTGCTGTAAGCAGTACTAACACAACATTAGATGTAATCGGTGCATGTGTTGGTAACAAAGGTATGCGCGTAAATGCGATTGTGAATGAACTAAGCGGCGAGAAAATAGATATTGTTCCATATAGTGAAAATGCAGCTGAGTTTATCGCATCAGCTTTAAGCCCAGCAACTGTATTACACGTAGAATTGAATAACAGTGAAAAAGCATCTTTAGCAGTTGTGCCTGATGATAAGTTGTCACTTGCAATTGGCAAGGGTGGACAAAATGTACGTCTTGCAGCTAGATTAACTGGCTGGAAAATTGATGTTAAGGCAAAGAGTGCTGTTCCAAGTCTTGATTTACAAAACGAAGAAGAAACAGAACAGACAGCAGATTTCTCAAATTTATTTGATGAATCTACAGAAGATGAATTTGGAGATATTGAATAATGTCAAATTACAAAATACCTATGCGTATGTGTGTTGCTTGTAGGCAAATGTATCCAAAGAAGGATATGATACGAGTAACACGCAACAATTTGGGTATTATTCAGTTGGATGCAAAAGGAAAGAGTGAAGGGCGAGGAGCATATGTATGTAACAAAAAAGAATGTTTGATAAAATGTTCCAAGTCTAAATTATTAAATAAGGCATTTAAATGTAATATATCCGAAAAAATTTATGATGAATTGCAGGAGAAAAATGAATAACAAAATAGCAAGTTATTTGGGATTTGCAATAAAAAGCAGAAATATAGTATTTGGCTATGACAATTTGTGCACTTGCAAGAAGAATAAAGTGTTAGTAATATATGACGACTCATTAAGTGAGAAGGTGCAAGAAAAATTATTGCGTCTTGTAAAGTTTCATACTTGGGAAGTAATAAAATTGGATTACACAATAGAAAGTGTGCTAAATAGAAATTGCAAAGTACTTGGGGTGTTAGATGAGCATCTTAGCGATGCTATAAAACAAAATTATAAAGGGGAAATTTGATTTGGAAAATAAGCAAGAAAAAAATGTAAATGCATTAACATTTGACAATTTGCGTTCATTGTCTACATTGCTTAGTGGCAGTGAATTTAATGCTTTTGTTGGCGGCATTAATAAAGCACGTAAAGCGTTAGATACATATTGCAAAGCTTTGAAGGATAGAGAAAAGGCATTTTCTCAAACTGTTGAGCAATCGGTTGAACCAGTGGCAAAACAAGAGTCAAAATCATCAGCTCAACCAAAAACAAATAAGTTTAATTCAAAAGATGGTGGTAAACCAACCAACTTTGCTCCACGTAAGCAAGGTGACTTTTTTGCCCGCAGAAATGAGAATAGTGGAAAAGTTAATTTTAGAGCAAATGCAGATGGTAAAGCAGGTTTTGGTGGAACTCAAAAACCACAACAAAAACGCACATTTGGTAGAGCACCAGAGATTGATATCGTTCAAAAGCCAGAACGCAATATTGGCAACAAAAACAAATCAAAATCCCATGATGTAGAAAATGCGAAAGGATTAAGCATAAAG
>JAGCSP010000013.1 GCA_017964105.1 Clostridia bacterium
TATGAATGGCTATCAAACCATAATGGTAAAATGTTACCTAAATGATGGTACACTTGTATTTACCCAAAGCAAAACTCTACTTGTAGTAGAAGCACCAAGAATTGTGCTAACCACATTAGAAGGAGATAAAAGTGGTGTAATTGCTACAGGTACAAGCGTACAATTTAACGCAAAATTCTATGGTACCCCAGATTATTGGAAAGTAACAACAATTGAAGGATTATCAATTGTAGACGGCATAAACACATTTAAACATACACCTAACGGTGGAATTACACGCGAAAGTTTAAATGAAGCATGTGGTGATGAAATAATTATCACAGTTAGTGCAGAAAATACAATTAGTGGTATCAAATTTACTACACAAGACACAATTAGATACCGTGTTGTAAAATTTGTAGTGGATAATATTCGCGTAAAACGCGTAGAAAATGGTTACTTCAATGGTAAGTTTAACCAAATTTATCCTTTGCACACAGAATTGGATGTAACATATTACAAAGATGAATTACAATCGGCGTTTGATGAAGAGGTAAAGAAAGAGGTAAAAGCACTCGCAGAGGCAATAGATGGCTTTGGCGTACTTGAATACACATATACTGACAATCTTACATACAAATTGAATGATGGTAAATCAAAAACATGGTATAGTGCATCTGGCAATAGCTGGGTAGAACTAGAACAGGGCGAAAAAACAAACTACACAATACGTAATGTGTATGGCACTAAAACAGAAATTCGAGATGACCAAGAAATAGAGACAATTGACACAAGTAAAATACTTACACTTTCTATTCAAAATACGAATGTGTATGCACGTGATGTGCTTGCATCCATTGTGCGTATTACATACACAGACAAGGGTAGAGCAATTATCACTACCCAAGTGGATAGTTCAAAAGATGTAAATTACCATAATATTATTAGTTATGCAAACTATTTAACCAAAAATGATGGTACAAATAATGTAGAAGATGTAGAAAGTGAGCAAGTATATTTTGATAGATACTCTTACTTATTTACACGTAGTTTCACATTCAACTTCACAAGGTTGTTGAATGAAGAAACACCAGACCCAATTTACAATGTAGAGCAATTTAAGGCAATGCAACCAGGTGGATATTACATCTTACAATCAGACCTAGTGCTTGATAAATGGGTACCAATGGAAGCAAACTTTGCGCTTCTTGATGGTAATATGCATGTAATTACAATTAATAGTTTTGATATATCTGATGCATCTACAAGTGGCTCATATATTGGTCTATTTAGTACAGTATCGCGTGCTTATGATCCAAACTATGTAAATAATTCCACAGTAATTCAAAACTTAACAGTAGAAATATCTCATGACATAGTGCTTGATATGACAACTTACACAAATGTAAGTTTTGGTATTATTGCTGGTCAAAACGAAGGTGTAATCACCAACTGCCGAGTTGTAAACAATGCAGAAGATATTATTAACGAGCGTTTGTCTAACTTATTTACTATGAGTGGTACAAATACAGAAGCTCGCAATATGTACACTAGTTATGTGTACACAACACAAGATTTAACAGATATTGGCAATCTAGAACGCACAACAGTAGACAATAATAAACGTCACGCAAGTGCAGCGCTTAATGAGATTATTGGTTTTGATAACTTTGTGTATGACTATATTCAAGCAAAAGTGGAAGGTAATTCAGTACTAAGTGCAACTAATAACAACTTTATTAAAGTATTTGATACAAACTTCCAAAATGTATTGCCAGGATTCGCTATTTCATATTCAGATGTTGCTGGCAAATATATTGTTTCATGGAATGGCGGCAATGGCAATAATGAATATAATAGCATAGCAGAATTTGTTGAAACATATTATCAAGAATTATTATCTGCATACAATACCATTGTTCGTAGTGATGATTATTTGACTCTCATTCGTGATTACTTTATTGAAGTATATATAACAAGATCTCAAGAAGATGCAAAACATCCTATTAGTGAAAGCGATGTATTGCTCAATAGATTTAAAGAAATAATTGGCAGTGACGAAATTGGAAACTATGGTATATATGTTGCTAAATATAATCAATTGGTGGCATTGCCAACAGATATTGGTTATGCAATTATCTCTCCACAAATGTACATCAAAGGCCATGTAAATAATGCTACTGGCAATAAGATTGGTGGATTTGTTGGGAGTAACACAGGTTACATTACAAATAGCTCAGTAGAAAATATCTCCATTAAAGGTACTGACTATGTTGCAGGTTTTGCTGCAAACAACAATGGCGATATTAGTTCTAGCTACTTTGCAGGTGGTAACATAGTATCTGACGACTCCAACTCCAAACAAAATAGCGCAACTGCAGGATTTGTAGTAACAAATAGCAAAAATATCCAATATTCATATGCTCTTGGTAGATATGCTGATGATATCACAGGCTTTGATGAATCTACGAAAAATACATTTGTTGGATACAAAGCATACAAGGCATATATCAATGGCAACGACAGCGAAGAAATGCAAAATATTGCAACACTTCGTGCACTAAATAGTGCGGTGTATACAAACACATTTGGTTCAGGCTTTGTATATAAAAATAGTGGATACATTAATAACTCTTACTCCAATATCTTGGTGGCAGCAACTGCTGGCGCAGGATTTGTAGTAAGTAATAATGATGAGAATAGTTACATTGAAAACTGCTACTCAATGAGTACAGGTTCTGGTGAAGCATTCTCTGCATTCACAAACAAAGTGTCTGCAACAACAGCTAGCGATAAGGTAAAAGATTGTTATTACCTCGTAATTGATGCTCAAGACACAAACAAA
>JAGCSP010000014.1 GCA_017964105.1 Clostridia bacterium
AATTATAACAATGAAACAAAAAATAATAGTGGCTATCACTTAGAGTTTGTATTCAATTTTGAAAATTTGGCAGATGATTTTGTAAAGTTATTGCAAGAATTTGATATTCCTGCAAAAGTTACAATGCGTAAAAATTCACCTATTGTGTACATAAAAGAATATCAAATAATATGTGATACGTTGGCATTGGTTGGTGCCTATAAATCGGTATTAGAATTACAAAATGAAGCAGCAATTAGAGAGCTACGAAACAATGTAAATAGGCAAACTAATTGCATAAATGCAAATTTAAATAAAACAGTACAAGCTTCGGTAAAACAACTAGAAGCAATAAAAGTGATTCAGCAAACAATTGGACTAGAAAATCTTGATGATGACCTAAATGAATTGTGTTTGATTAGGCTTGCAAACCCAGATGAAACACTTGAGAAATTGGCTGAATTATATACTGCAAAACATATTACAAAAAGTGGTATAAATCACAAACTAGCAAAAGTAATAAAAATTGCAGAAGATATTAAAAACAACAAATACTAAAAATGTCCGCTTTTGTGGACAATGATTGTAATAAACTAAAACAGGAGGTAAAAAATGGGAAACTTTGTTCACTTGCATTTGCACACTGAATATAGTTTGCTTGATGGCGCTGCACGTATAAAAAGAGTAGTGCAAGTAGCCAAAAGTATGGGTATGCCAGCAATTGCTATGACAGACCATGGCAACATGTATGGCGCAGTAAAAATGTTTGACGAATGCAAAAAACAAGACGTAAAACCAATTATTGGTTGTGAGTTTTATGTTTGTGATGATTTGCATGTAAATAGTGGCAAAGTAAAACTTGCACACTTAATTTGTCTTGCGAAAGATGAAACTGGCTACAAAAATTTGTGTAAGCTAAATTCCGTTGCTTTCTGTGAAGGTTTTTATTATAAACCAAGAATTGATTATAAACTCTTGGAACAGTACAAAGAAGGTTTAATTGTGTTATCAGCTTGCCTTGCAGGTGATATACCACAATTAATTTTAAAAAGACAATTTGACGAAGCAGAAAAATTAGTAAAATGGTTCAAAGACACATTTGGTGACGACTTCTATTTGGAACTTCAAAACCATGGTCTTGCTGAGCAAGTTGAAGTGAATCATATGTTGCATGAATATGCCAAAAAGTATAATATAAAAATGGTGGCAACAAATGACGTGCACTACATAAATAGAGAAGATGCAGAAGTGCAAGACGTGCTAATGTGTGTGCAAATGGGTAAAACTCTTGATGATCCAGACAGAATGAAATTCCCTAATGACGAATTTTATTTTAAGTCATATGAAGAAATGCAAGCGGCTTTTCCTAACGACGAAGAAGCACTTGCAACCACATTAGAGATTGCTGACAAATGTAATTATGCGTTTGACTTTGGTCACTATTTATACCCTAAATACAATCCGGTAACAGGACAAGACCCTGTAGATTATTTGCGTGACCTTGTGGAAGCAGGCATAATAAGAAGATATGGCAAAGAAACAAAAGAGATTCGTGACCGCGTAGAGTATGAATTTGGAGTTATCCAAAAAACAGGTTACATTGAATATTACCTAATTGTTTGGGATTACATTAATGCAGCACGCGAAATGGGATGCGCAGTTGGCCCTGGCCGTGGTTCTGGTGTTGGTTCAATTATTGCATACCTTATTGGAATTACTGACGTTGACCCATTAAAATATGGTCTATTCTTTGAGCGTTTCTTAAATCCAGAACGTGTTAGTGCACCTGACTTTGATATTGACTTTGAAGATTCACGTCGTCAAGATGTTATAGATTATGTGCGCGAAAAATATGGTGATGAACGTGTTGTAAAGATTATTACATTTGGTACGATGGCTGCAAAAAATGCAATCAAAGACGTTGGCCGTGTTTTGAAAATTCCATATAGTGAAATGGATAGAGTTACCAAAAACATACCAAATACTGTCAAAAGGCCTAATATAATTGCCAAAGTATTTGGAATCAAACCTGGTGACAAAGGTCAAGATGAAAGTGTGCCAGAACTTGTGGCAATGTACAATGAAAATGAAGATATCAAACGCGTCATAGATATTGCATGGAAACTAGAAGATAGTCCAAGACAAACTGGTATTCATGCTTGCGGTGTAATAATTGGTGGAGATGTGCTAGATAAACATTTACCACTAGCAAAAAATGCTGATGATGTGACTACACAATTTGAAGGTGGCGAGCTAGAAAGACTAGGCCACTTGAAGATGGACTTTTTGGGTCTTAGAAACCTTAGTGATGTAAAGAATGCTATTGAATATGTGAAACAAAATCACGGCGTAGAGATTAACTTTGAAAATTCTGATTATGCAGACCCTAATGTGTATAAACTAATTTCTACTGGTAATACAAAGGGTATTTTCCAAATTGAATCTGCAGGGTTCCAAAAATTCATGAAGGAATTGCAACCAACATGTCTTGAAGATATTATAGCTGGAGTGTCGCTATATCGACCAGGACCAATGGATAGCATTCCTACATTCGTTAAAAATAAACATAATCCAGAGGGTATTACATATGTAAGCCCAATAATGAAACCTATTCTAGATGTTACTTATGGTTGTATTGTGTACCAAGAGCAAGTGATGCAATTAGTACAAGCACTTGCTGGCTACACACTATCACGAGCTGATGCTGTGCGTAAGTACATGGGCAAAAAGAAATTAGCAGATCTAAAAGCAGAGCGCGAAGTATTTATTCATGGATGTGAAGCAAAAGGTAATTCAAAAGCTGTGGATGGTGTATTGAATCGTGGTACAATGGATGAAGCAACAGCTAACAAACTTTGGGATGAAATGGAGAAGTTTGGTAGTTATGCGTTTAACAAATCTCATGCTGCTGCATACAGTTACATAACATATCAAACTGCATACCTAAAAACATATTACGAGCCAGAATTCTTAACTAGCGTGCTTAATAACCGAATTACTAACCAAGATGAAATAAAGAACTATATTGCTTATGCAAAGAGTGAAAAAATTGAAGTACTTCCACCAGATATCAATAAGAGTGGTGTGTACTTTACAGTAAAAGATGGCAAAATCCGTTTTGGTCTTGCTGCACTCAAAAATGTGGGTATTGCAGTGATGGAATCTGTAATTGCAGAGCGTGAAGCAAATGGTGAATTTAAAGACTTGAATGACTTTATTTCAAGAGTGGATGCACAAGCACAAAACAAGCGTTGTGTGGAAAGTTTAATACTTTCTGGTGCATTTGACTCATTTGGTGCAAAACGTAGCCAATTAATGCATGTGTATGCAGGCGTAATTGAACGCGTTCAACAAGATAGAAGGAAAGCGGCAACAGGCCAATTTAGCTTGTTTGACAGCCTAGAAACTGATGACTTTGCAAATACTATTGTATATCCAAACATTGACGAATTTGACAATGCTACAAAGTTAAAATTAGAAAAAGACGTTGTGGGTGTGTATATCTCTGGCCATCCATTAAGTGGATACTTAAATAAATTTAGTGAATACAACCTAACTGCTGATATGCTTGACTCAGGCGAGGTAGACGAAGTGCAAGTGGACGATGAAGACGTTGAGCAAGTGGTGGAGTATGATGGACTAAGTGATGGCATGGACGTTACATGCGGTGGTATTATCACAGAAATTAAAAAATTGTTTACAAAAAATGGAAATAAAGAAATGGCATTTGCTAAATTGGAAGATTTGTATGGAACCATTGATTTGATGTTCTTCCCAAATGTGTATGCTAGATTAAAAGAAGAACTAAAAGAAGATAGCATGGTTACCGTAAAGGGTAAGTTGTCCATTAGGGAAGGTGAAGCACCAAGTGTACTAGTAGATAGTATTACCCCATGGGAATCTGAAAATGCCGAAACAGAAGGCGAGCAAAAAACTGAGGAGAAACCAAAAACATTGTATTTAAAATACAATCTCACAGATAAAAATTTGCATGCATCTATTTTTGAAGTGCTTAAAAATTACTTAGGTGCAATACCTGTAATTGTAAAATGTAGTGCAGATAATAAAACATACAAATTAAATTTATGTGTAAATGGTTCAAACAATTTGATTAATGAATTGATGGCATATATTCCAGAAGATTTTATAAAATTAGTATAAAAAATACCAGCATTATGCTGGTGTTTTTTATTCATCTTCATCTTCGTCATCAAATTGTTGTTTGCCCATATCGCTAGAATTTTCTGCTTGTGGCAAAGCACGACTAGATTGCATTTTTTCTTTTTTCTTAAAAGAGATTTGGAAATGTCCTTTACCTTTGATTACTAGGAAAGTAAGTGTTAGTGCTGCAACACCTATTACAAAGTAGATAATTCTGCTAATCACACTGCTTTGTGAACCAAATAAACCTGCAACAAAATCAAATTGTAGTAGGGCAATACTTAGCCAGTTGATACAACCTACAACTGTAAGTAATAATGAAAAAAATGCTAACATATTTATAACCTCCATTTTTATTATTTTGGTTAAATGCTAGCATATTATTCATATTTATTTGTCAGGTATTAGTGCTACTTCAAACTTGTCGTAGTGATAGCTTTCCACAAACTCATCTGGGCTAAACATTGCGCTGTTAAATAAAATGAAATTTTTTATGTGTTTTACAAGCACTATTGGTGTTGGATTATCTAGTTTTTCGCATGCATAAGATACGTATGACTCAAATTGATGCACGTCAAATGAATCAATTTCAAATATAAAATCATTTACAATTTTGCCGTCTACTAGGTTTTTTGCCCAAATACGCATTTGTCTTCTCCTAAAATATATTTATAGGTATAATACACTATTGATTTCTAATTGACAAATAATTTAGATAAATCATAGTATATTTTTGTAAATTAGGAATATGATAAAAAAGGCATAAATGTAATTCAATTTCATTGACATAATTACAAAAAATTAGTACAATAACTGCGTCTTTAAAAATTGAAGGCATTTTATTTTTTACAATTGTTGAATTTGATGTTATCATATCAAATTTACAGGGAGAGTATTTATGGAAGGCAACGAGGTATTTTTAACAAAAGAAGGATATAAGGAATTGCAAGATCGTCTTGCATACTTAAAGAGTGAAGGCAGAGTAGATGTTGCAAACAAAATTGCGGTTGCTCGTTCTTTTGGTGATATTAGTGAAAATAGTGAATATGATGCTGCAAGAGAAGAAGAAGCACAATTAGAGCAAGAAATTGCTATTATTGAAAATCAACTTCGCAATGCAAAAATTATTTCTAAAATGAAAGTGGATGAAGATGTTATCAACATTGGTGCTACTGTGGAAGTTCTTGATTTGCAATGGAAAGACAAATTCAGCTTCAAAATTATGGGTAGCTATGATAGTGATCCATCCAAAGGTCTTATTTCTAACGAAAGCCCAATTGGTAAAGCACTTATGGGTAAAAAAGTTGGCGATGAAGTGTGTGTAGAAACACCAGACCCAAATGATAATGACATGAAAGTAAAAATATTATCAATAAAATACTAATAAAAAACACCCAGATGGGTGTTTTTTATTATTCTTTTTGTTCTTCTATTACAACGTCCACATATTGTGTTTCGTTTCTGGTAATTGCCTTCCATTTTGGTTTTGATACAGCGCCTACAAATATAGCGATGGCATATATTATCATAAAGAATGGGAATGCAAGAACTGGTTTCCAAAGTTTTTTGATATTTTCTTTGCCAATAGTTTTGCGTTCTAGCACAATAATTAATATTGCTTGTAATATAAATGGAACAATAAAGAAGAATATAAGTGCAATTAGCAAGAATTTTAGGAACACTTGCATATGTGCCATGTCACCTATTGCCAGCGTCCAACTAAAATCGTATACGTAGTAGAATGGTATCCATGTGCAGCATAATACTGCAATTGGAATAAAGAATAGGGTGAAGAATACATCTAAGTAGCTAAGGTTAAATGTGCAGAAGAATTTGCCTAAGCATTTTAATCCATCACTCCAGAATAAGTTCCAAGATCCTTTTCCAAGGCGGACAAGTCTATTGAATGTATCCTTTAGTGTGCTTGGTTGATCGTCATATACAATTGCATCACGTACATATGTGCTTTTGTAACCCTTATACAAATGTTTTACACCAAATTCATTATCTTCAATTAGACCTAGTGCAGTCCAGCCGCCATCAGCTTTGATAATATTTGTGCTAAACATCATTCCTGATCCTGCTAGTAATTGATTTATTTTAAAAGCTTTACGTGTGTGTGCGCTAAATCTATTGTCGCGCAAGTACCACAAACCAGAAATACCTGTGAATACATTTTGAGTTAAATTCTTGCTTGCATTTTTGCCTCTTGCCATTTGGTAGCCGGCAGCATACGCATCATTCATTTTTGATAGATAATCTGGGTGTACTACGTTATCTGCATCAAAACGAACAAATGCATCGTATGAATCTGGATATTCTTTTAATAATTGCTCTATTCCACCTTTTAAGGCATATGCAGCACGAGCGTGTGCTGGGTCATTATCATTTATTTCATATACTTTTGCACCTGCTTCCTTTGCTATTTTAGCAGTGGCATCAGTACAATTGTGTGCAAACACGAATATATCAAATTTGTCACTAGGGTAATTTTGCTTTTGTATGCACTTAATTGTGTCTTCAATTACCAATTCTTCATTTCTTGCACATATGATAACTGCAAAGCGATATTTCTTTTTTGATTTTTTAAAATTTTTGTATGGTAACCAGCAAAGCAATATGTACAAAATTTGATATATAAATGCAATACTAATAAATATTAGCAGTACATTATTAATTGTGGTTAAAACATTATAAAATGTTGTCATATTTATTCCCTTTCTATCAGTGTATTTATTTGTCCATTAACCATTGTAACAAATAAAATGTTTTTCGACAAATAAAAAAATCTACATAATAATATGTAAATATTGTAAATTTTGTGAGATAACTAAATTTTGTGGTTTTAAATATATTGACACCGCTATTTTATTTTGATAAAATACTCATGCAATTTAATAATTGTTTTTTATCTGCAGAAGTACTCAAGAGGCTGAAGAGGCGCCCCTGCTAAGGGTGTAGTACGTGAGACCGTAGCGAGAGTTCAAATCTCTCCTTCTGCGCCAGACACTTTGTTTCCACCAAACAAGGTGTTTTTTATTTTGAAAAAGCCAAAGATAAGTGATATTATATTTGCATGGAACTAATTAAAGATAATTGGACAAAGTTAGACATTGAAGAATTTAATATATTTTTAAAAACCTTTAGTAAAGGCAACGAGAAAGCAGAGTGGGAACAAAGAATAATAAACACTAAAATGCCATGTATTGCAGTTCCAAGCGAAAAGGTAAGACAAATAGTAAGAACTATTGCAAAAGGTAATTATATTAGTTTTATTGACCTTTGGCCATGGGATAACGCAACAACTACTTTTATTGTGGGTGGATTAATTTGCAAAATTAAAGATTTTGACACTCAAAAAAAGTACTTAGTTAAGTATTCAAATTGTGCAGATAATTGGGCCACAATAGATACAATAAAACCAAAGATAACAGATAGGAATAGGCAAAAATATGTGGAGTTTGCAAGTGAGTGTGTAAAAAGTGACCATACATTTGTTAGAAGGCTCGGTGTGATACTATTACTTAAAGCATTAGATGATAGTACAATTAACGAAACGATTGAAGTTATTAAATCGCTATATAGTGAAAAGGAATACTATGTAAATATGGCAGTAGCATGGCTTACCGCAGAATGTTTTACTAAGCATAAAGACAAAACAATTTTACTTTTTGAAAATGGACTATTAAATAAATTTGTAAACAACAAAACAATATCAAAATGTCATGATAGCTTTAGAGTAAGTGATAGCGATAAATTTGCACTTAAAAATTTTAGAATAAAATAAATGTAAGTTGTGACAAATGTCCAAATATTGTATAATAAACATATAAGAATACGAAGGAGGATTTTGCAATGGCAGAAGAGAAAGAAGTAACAAAAGAAAGAGAGAAAAAAGAAATTGCAGTAACAAAAGATGGTCTTGCAATGGTTTTTGCATTGGTATCACTTTGCTTGGTAGTTCTATACAAAGTGCTTACAGCATTTGGAGTGTGGAGTAGTGTGCTATTTGGCATTATGGCAGTCATTGTGTATGGTCTCACAATCGCTGGTGCAATTTTATCATATTTACAAAACAAAAAATGCACATTATGGGCAATACTTAATGCTGCATTATTTGCAATATCAGTTTTGATATTGCCATAATAAAAAACACTGCTAGTTGCAGTGTTTTTTTAATTCTTTTTCTATCATATTTACTATTGTTTTTTGGCTACTAGTAAATGTAATGTGATCATACAAATAATCTAATATTTTTCGTGTATCAGCAAACATTTTATTGCGCTTTTCTTCAGTAGTGCCCGCAACGTCGCACAAGTTATCATATCTATCGCAAAGTTTAATAAATAATGCGTAAGTTGTCATGTTTTCCATTTTGTGTGATAAATATTCTGCCTTGCCACCTTTAATTATATGTGGAACTTCTTTTGCTGTGGATAATTCCATTACTAAGCTTGCTACTTCATTCCCAAAGTTGTCCATAAGTTCTTTGTAACTTGTGTATGTATCTTCTAGTGTATCATGCAAAAGTGCGGCAATGTAAATCATCTCTGCATTATGAGATGGCTTGTACATGCGAGTTAGTTCTGCAACTCTTATTGGGTGAGTGATGTATGGTCTGCCATCATCGCGTAGTTGGCCTTCATGTTTTTTTGTGGCAAAATCTATTGCCTTTTCTATTCTTCTTGCGCCAGCACCAAATTGAAGTATTAAGCTATCTAAATATTCTTTATCTTTCATGTCTTTATCCTTTTTATGTTTACAAGATAATAATAATTATTTTTTTGATTTTTGGCAACTAAATGATAGTGTTTGGCGTTTTATTTATATTATGATATAATAATTTAAGAGGTAAAAAATATGAGTAGATATGTAATCACAGGAGCAAGTGGTCACATTGGAAACAACCTTGTTCGTTATATCAACAAAATTGAGCCTGATGCAGATATTATTGCATTAACCAGAAGGCAAGTAACAAAAGAATTGGAAGGTGCTGAATGTACACAAGTAATTGGCAACTTGTATGAACGCAAATTTTTGGAAGAAAATATACATGAAGGTGATATTGTAATTCATCTTGCTGCATTTATTGATTTGAACAATAGAAATAAACGTATTGCAAAAAAGGTAAACTATCAAATGACAAAAGACATTTGTGATATTTGCCTAAAAAACAAAGCAAAGAAGTTTGTGTACGTAAGCAGTGTGGATGCTATTGCAAAAAAGAATGTTGCAGGCAAACTTGCTGAGCCAGAAAGCTATGATTACAAAAAGGTTCATGGCAATTATGCCAAAACAAAAGCAAAAGCATCACAATATGTGCTTGATGCAATTAAATCAAATGAAAGCTTTAACGCAAGTATAGTTATCCCAAGCGCTGTAATTGGCATAAATGATTACAAGCCAAGTGCTATTGGCAATGTGATTTGGCATGTGGTAAAAGGCAGACATGAATTTGGTATTCCTGGCGGATATAATTTTGTGGATGTAGAAGATGTGTGCGAAGCAATACATGCTGTGGCAAACAAATGGGATAGAGAGCAATACATATTGGGTGGAAACAATGTGACAGTGCGCCAGATGTATGAAGCAATTAATAATTGTATGCATTTAAACAAAAAACCAACAATATTCCCAAGATTTATGGCATACATTGTAGCACCATTTGTGGATGTAATTAATTTTGAAACAATCAAAACTTTGAAACAAAATCATGACTACAATAGTGATAAAGCAATTAAAAATTTAAATTATCATATTACATCATTTGAAAAAACAATTGATAAAACGGTGGCATGGTTTAAAGATTATTACGGCAAATAATATTTCAAGAGACAATATGATTGTCTCTTTTTTATTTTTCCAAGTTGCTTATTTTATAAATAATAAAATAAAATAGTTGAATTGAAAGCATTTTTATTGTATTATATAATTAGTACTTTTATTGGAGAAAAGCAAAATGAAAAGATATTTAAAATATTTTGCAATTGCACTTAGTTTAATATTTGTGTTCTTACCAATACTACTTGGTGGGTCTAATGCGTATGCTAAATCATACACGCTTAGTGCAGATGATTATGGCAGAACAATTGAACTTGGAACAGACATATCTGATACTGAGCTATATAGTATGCTTGGTCATCGTTCAAGAAGTTTTACTAGAGGTAGTGTGAGAACAAAAACCTTTGCTGATATTGTTTATTTGGACTTGTCAGGTGAAGCCAATACAAATAAAAAAATTAAATCACTTAATGGATTAGATAACCTTGATTTTAGTGGTGTAAAAGTACTTAGACTTGATTACAATAACATTTCTAATATTACTGCAAAAGAATTGCAAACATTTACTCATCTTGAAACTTTAATTATTAGAAATTGTAATCTTGAATCTATTGATTTATCTGGTCTTGAACATTTAAGATATCTTGATTTGTCTGGAAACAAGATTACATCAATTAAATTGAACAAAATGATTGTAAATACAGAACTAGAATATACCAAAAGTGCAATGTTTCACTTTGAAGGTTCTGGCAACACAATTGTTTGGATTGAAACAAAAGACACAACAACTTATGTAAATTTATCAAATAACTACATAACTAATTTAAGTGATATCAATTTACCAGAAGACAAAGAGGGCTGTGTGGTTGATTTATATAACAACGGCATTGTTGGATATGAAAACACTTTTGAGCATATGATATTAAATCTTGGTTTGCAAGGATTATCTAGCAACCATGTGTATACTGAAACAACAGATGATGACACACACAACTATGTGTTTATTAGCACAAAATTATATTATATGCCAGTAAATGATGATTCAATTAAATTTGTATTATCTAGAGCATACACTGAGAATGGTGAAGCAAAAGAAGAAACAATTGAAATAAGTAATGCCACTTATCCGCAAGCTACTCAATTTACACTTGGTGTTGGTGCTTATACACTAAAAGTGTATAAAAATGATGTAGAAGATTACGAAAGTGAGATAACAAATAATTACAAAGCACTTGCATTTGATGCAATTCCTACAACTCCACAACACGTGTATGTTATAAATGGTAAAACATATATTGAACTTTCAAGCATTGATGAAGTTACTTATGTAAATTTCACAGCAGATGAAGGTGCAGAAATATATTATCGTTTTGATTCAGAAGAAAACTGGACCAAAGGAAACTCTGTAAAACTTACAAAAGGTGGGTATCACAGTTTGTATGTAAAAGCAGTGCTTGGTGACTATGAAAGCAAAACAAAACTTATAATGCTTGATGGCGCTGCAAACTTATATATTCCAAGTATCCTTGTGATAGTAATTGTTGTGGCAATAATGTTGTTATTTGCATTTGTATTGCTTCCATTAATTAGAAAATATATTATCAAAGCATAATTAAAAAAAATAAATAGTAGTTTGAAATCAAACTACTATTTTTATTTCAATATATACTTTTATATTTGCTATAAATTTAGCTATTTGCTATAATTATAGCGATAAAATAAAATAACGAGGCAAAAATAATGGAATCTAAATTAACAATGGACAAATTAGTAAACTTATGTAAATCAAGGGGCATAATATTCCCTGGCTCAGATATTTATGGTGGAATGGGAAACACTTGGGATTATGGCCCTGTTGGTGTGGAAATTAAAAACAATATCAAACGTGCATGGTGGAAACGTTTTGTGCAAGAAAATGACAACACATTTGGTGTAGACGCAGCAATTCTTATGAATAGCAGGGTGTGGGAAGCAAGCGGTCACGTAGCTAGTTTCAGTGACCCTAAAATGGATTGCAAGAGTTGCAAATCTAGAATGCGTGCAGATAATTTGATTAGTGCACATGCGAAAGGTAAAGTAAATCCAGATCTTATGAGTAATGAGGAAATGGAAAAATACATTAATGAGAACAAACTTGCATGCCCAAAGTGTGGTAATTTTAATTGGACACCTATTAGAGAATTTAAACTCATGTTTGAAACATCGCGCGGTGTTATTGATGAGAGTCAAAACAAAATTTATCTTCGTCCAGAAACTGCACAAGGTGAGTATGTAAACTTCCTAAATATTCAACGCAGTATGCGTGCAAAGGTGCCATTTGGTATTGCACAAATTGGAAAGTCATTTAGAAACGAAGTAACGCCTGGCAACTTTATATTTAGAACAATTGAATTTGAACAAATGGAACATCAGTTATTCTGCAAAGAAGGCCAAGATGGCGATTTCTATGAAGAATATAAAAAACGTGCAAAAGATTTCTTGGTATCAATTGGTATTAGCGAAGATCATTTGCGTTATCATGACCATGATAAACTTGCACACTATGCAAAAGCCGCATGTGATATTCAATACTTGTATCCAGTAGGTTGGGAAGAATTAAATGGCATTCACAATCGTACAAATTATGACCTAACACGTCACCAAGAATATAGTGGCAAGAGCATGTTGTACATGGATCCTGTAACAAATGAAAAATTTATTCCATATGTTGTGGAATATTCAATTGGTGCAGATAGATTAATGCTTGCAGTACTTTGTGAAGCTTATGATGAAGAAAAGCTTGAAGATGGTGAAACACGTGTGGTGATGCACTTACATCCAGCACTTGCCGCATACAAAGTTGCAGTATTGCCATTGCAAAAGAATTTAAACGAAAAAGCAAAAGAAGTATTAAAGGAATTATCCAAACACTTTATGTGTACTTATGATGAATCTGGTTCAATTGGTAAACGCTATCGTCGTCAAGACGAAATTGGTACACCATATTGTGTAACAATTGATTTTGATACATTAGAAAATGGTTCTGTTACAGTACGTGATAGAGATAGTATGGAACAAGTACGTGTTAATATTTCTGATCTAGACAAATTTTTTGCAGAAAAGGTGGCTTATTAATATGGAGTTTATGGGATTATCTCTCGGTCCATTTGCAACAATAATATTAATTTTATTGGCAGTAATTTTGATAATTAGACCTAGATAATTTGTAAAGCGACGTTCATGTCGCTTTATATTTTATAAATTTTGTTTTTTCAAAACAAAATATGATATTGACAAATAATATGTGTTTTTTGACAAAAGAGGAATGCAATGACAAAACATACATTCAATGAAATTAGAGTACCTATAGAAAAAAATAACATTTCAATATTGCGTGATAGAGGCAAATGCATTAAGTGTGGCAAGTGCAAAGATATCTGTACTAGTCAGATGGGTGTTGCCGGAAAATATGATTTAATTAAAACTTGCGATGAAGCGGTTTGCATAAATTGTGGTCAATGTGCAAAAGTATGCCCAGTTGGTGCAATTCAAATTAGACCACATTGGAAAGTTGTAAAAGATATAATTGCAAAACACAACAAAGTGATGGTTGTATCAACAGCACCAAGTGTGAGAGTTGCACTTGGCGATGCATTTGGTTGTGATAAAGGCGAATTGGTGCAAGGCAAGATGATTGCAGCATTGCGTGCACTTGGATTTAATTATGTGTTAGATGTAAATTTTGGCGCTGATATTACAGTGATGGAAGAGGCGAGTGAGTTAATTCAAAGGTTAGACGGCAAAGGCAAGTTACCAATGTTTACATCATGTTGCCCAGCATGGGTGAAGTACGTGGAAACATTTTATCCTGAATTTATTCCAAATTTATCCACATGCAAAAGTCCTATTGCAATGATGGGCACAACAATCAAGACATATTTTGCTGCATGTAATAAAATATCACCTACAAATATTATTCATGTGAGCATTGCTCCATGTACTGCAAAAAAATTTGAGGCATCAAGGCCAGAGATGAATGATGCAGGTGTATTGTTTGATAATGATACAATACTTGATACAGATTATGTTGTTACTGTAAAAGAATTAGTAGACTGGATTAAGGCAGAGAATATTGATTTTAATGCACTTAATGAAGACGAATTTGATTCACTAATGGGTGAGTGTAGTGGTGGCGGTGCAATTTTTGGAAGTTCTGGTGGTGTAATGGAATCAACACTAAGAACTGCATGCATGCTATCAAAAAACAAAATAACTGATAGAGATGCACAATCATTCGCCAAAGTACGTGGAAGCAATTGCATGCGTGAAGCAGATGTAAAAGTGGGCAATAAATCGCTACATGTGGGAGTCGTATTTGGCACTGCCAATGCAGACACATTACTAAAGCAAATAAAGAGTGGTGAAAAGTATTTTGATATGGTGGAAGTAATGGCATGTCCAGGTGGATGTATTGGTGGCGGCGGGCTTGCTCAACATCCAGACACTTTGTTGGAAGCGAGAAAACAAACATTGTATGCAATTGATGATAAAAAAGATTGCAAGGTGAGTGTAGACAACAAAGAAATTATTCAATTATATAAAGATTTTTATGGAAAACCACTTTCAAATCTTAGTGATGATATGTTGCATACGCTATATACAAACAGAAGCGAAATACTTACGCGCAGCACATATATGAAAGATGTTGCAGTGGCAAAACGTGATAAATAATAACATATAGAAGTTGGCTTAATAATTTGGCCAACTTTTTTGTGTTTAATTGTTTGGCAAATATGGGGCAATAATATATAATATATATTAGAAATTGTGTGCAATTGAATTTGCAGCTTTTATTTAAGGGGTGAAAAATGGAAAGATATATTCCACGTAAAAGTAGAGTTAAAGTACAAATTTATCGTAATTTCACAATTGCCGATTTGTTAGTGGCATTCTTAGGCGCAATAGTCACTGTGCTTATTGCCACAGCAGAAGGTATCCCATATAGCATTTACATTGCATTATCATTCTTTGCATTGTGGTGCACATTATTTGTTTCTGTGTCTGAAGGCATGAGAATGTATACATCATTCTTGTTAATGTTGAAATTTATGGCACTCAAAAAAGTGTACTACAAAAATCCAAAGCATAAAGCAGATGATATTGGCCGTGTTATTCCATACACAGGATTAAATACTGAAAAGTTTATCAGTTTTGGATCTTATTATGGTATGGCTATTGAAATATTGCCAATGAGTTTCTTCCTTCTTACAGAAGAAAAACAAGATATGACAATTAGGACAGTTGAAAATGCATTTCAACGTCTTCAAATGAACCAAAAAATGACTATTGTAAAAACTCGTATGCCTATGGTGCTAGACGAGATGGAACAATATGAGGATTATAGATATAACACACTTATCGAAATGAATGAGCGCGGTCTATATAATCCAGACGAATTGGAAGCACGAAGCCCAGTATTCGAAGAAAGACTTAGTGCTATCAAATATTTAAATGAAGAAAGCAAAATTATAAAAGACAGATTTTTTATCATTGTTTACGATACTGATAGAGAAGCACTCGAAAGTACCATAAATGGTATGGTTGCAAGTTTGGAAAGCTCAGCAACACCTGTGTACACCAAGTTGGTTACGGGTAATGACAGACTTGTGTTCCTAAAAAGTACATTTACAGCAAACTTTAACCAACGTGAGCTTGATGTTCTTAGCCAAGAAGAACAAATTCGTTGGACATATCCTAAGAGTGTGAAATTTAGAGCAAGCACCACACTTATTGATGGTGAGGCATTTAGACATTTCACAGTTACCGATTACCCAATTCAAATTGGTAATGCATGGATGTATCCATTATTTGCATTAGAAGATTGTAGGGTTGTGGTAAATATTGACCCTATGGATAGATTAAAAGCAGAAAAAATGCTTGATAAAGCATTGATGGAAATGGCATCAAGGCTTAATAAAGATGTTCGTCAATCAGAGCAAATTGAAAATCAAACGCAATATGACACATTACAATCATTATTGCAAGGAATTAAGGGATCAAACGAAACTCTTTTTGAAACAAATGTGCACATTGTTGCCGCAGAAGGAATGAAAAAAGAAGTTCGTGCAATTCTTAGACAAAATGGTTTTAGATTTACAGAAAACTTTGGTAGACAAATTGATGGATTTGTCAGTGCAGGAATTAGTAGATTGGACACACTTAAAGCATATAACCGTGGTATTCAAACAAGTTCTGTGGCAGCAATGTTCCCATTAATTAGTATCATGTTGCAAGACCCACGTGGATGTTATCTTGGATACAATTCATATCCTGTGTTTACAAACTTCTTTATGCGTAATAACGAGCGTGTTAACTCTAACATGGTTATCATGGGTAAATCTGGTAGTGGTAAATCATTTGCTACCAAAACACTTCTTGCAAACTTCGCTGCAGATAATACCCGTGTATTTATTCTAGACCCAGAAAACGAGTATCAATATTTGTGTGAAAACTTGGGTGGCAAGATGATTGACGTAGGTAGTTCTGTAAATGGTATATTTAACCCATTCCACATTTATCCAACATTGGAAGATGAAGAGGGTGGCGAGAGTGACTCATTTAACGCACACTTGCAGTTCTTGGAACAATTCTACAAATTGATTCTTCCTGGTATTAGTACAGATGCTTTTGAAGCATTGAACTCACTTACATTGGAACTTTACAGAAGAAAAAATATTGATAGTATGACAAATATTACAACTCTTCGAGCAAAAGATTTCCCTATATTTGATGACTTGCTTGTATTGTTAGATGAAAAACTTGGACAAGAAACAGACCAATACAAGGCACGTAACTTGCAAGTTGCAAGAACATTTATTGAGAAGTTCGCATCTGGCGGACGTAACAGTAACCTTTGGAATGGTCCATCTAGTATTGAAACAAATGAAAACTTCATTTGCTTTAACTTTAGATCACTTGTTAATAACCGAAACGATATTGTTACAAATGCGCAAATGTTGCTTGTGTTTAAATATTTGGATAACGAAATTAGTAAAAACCGTGACTTTAACCTTAAATATTTTGCAGATGCAGAACTAGAAGAAGATCACCGTCGTATTATTGTTACCGTTGATGAAGCGCACGTGTTCATTAACAAAAAATTCCCAATAGCTCTTGACTTTATGACGCAGATGGCTAAACGTATTCGTAAGTATAATGGTATGCAAATTATCATTACACAAAACATCAAAGACTTCGTTGGTTCAGAAGAAATTGCTCAACAAAGTACTGCTATTATTAACGCTAGCCAATATTCACTAATTTTCTCACTATCCCCAAATGATATGACCGACTTGATTGAACTTTATCGTAATGCTGGTGGTATCAATAAGGAAGAACAAGATAGCATTGTTACCGCTCGCCGTGGTCAAACATTCTTAATCACTGGCCCTATGAGTAGAACAACCGTGCAAATTGAAGCATTGTCAACCGTAAAAGTTTTATTTGAAAATAGACATGCAAATGGCTAAAATACACATAAAAGGTAATCACATAGTGATTGCCTTTTTTGCTTATATATCTTGTATTATGTGAATATTTATGATATTATAATTGTATAAGGCAATGCCGTAAGGAGGAATTTATTATGGCAGTAAGAACTTTTGACATAAAGGAAATACTCCAACATATTTCTGATAACCCTATTGAAAGTAGAGAGAATTTAGAACTTTTCATATACAAACTCACTGCACAACATATTATTGATGATTTACGCGGTAGTGGAGAACTATTTAGGACAGATAGCAATATTTTATCTGAATTGGGCGAAATTGATATTTCTAAAATAAATAGTGTTGCCGAGTTAGATAGTGTATTAAAAAAATTACAAGAGTCAACTTTTAAAGGTGCTGATGGTAAAGTTTATCACAATCTTTCAACTTCAAAGCATTTAGGACAAGTGCATGTTGATGAGGCAGTAAGATTTGAATCTTTGAATAAAGAAACAATAGGTGAAGATCATTATTTTGACATAAATAAATATGTAAAAACAATGAGCGATAGTGCAATAAAAATTGCATTATCCACCAATGAAGAGGAAAAGCAAAGATTATTGAAAGAGCGTGATGTTTTATCACAATCAATTAATATTCAACTTTCAGCAGGTGTGACACAAGAATCTATTGGAGAACTTAAAAAAGTAAATCTGGATTCAGCTAAAAATCTTTCATCTGCGGGTATAAAGTATAAAGATGGTAGAGATAAAGCTGCAGTGTACGACGCAATTACTGATCTTTCTGTTAGTAAAGTAGATACAAATGGATTGAAAAAA
>JAGCSP010000015.1 GCA_017964105.1 Clostridia bacterium
ATATGCAAAAACTTTCCAAACCTTGGAATAATTTGCAAATAGCAATTTAAAAGTATTTTTGTACATCATAAGCTATTTTCTCCTAAATAATAATGCAAATGTATCAACATCTTTGCGTGGCAAATTATATATATCAAAATACACAACATATGTCAAACTTACATAATAGATTATGTAAAACATCATTAAAACAAATGTTACAATAATCTGAGTCCAATGGCCAAATGTTAGCACAAGGACTGGAAAATGTACCACAAGTGGCAACACATATGCAATATACACTTTGAATGTATTCTTACCCAAACTATCGCCCACTTCTCTCATGCATGATGACAAAGAATAGCCTGTGGTTAATGTCTCTGGAATACTAAGATAAATTTGCATCAAAAGCCTAAAAAATGCAAGGAAAAATGTAATACTCAAGATATATGCAAACACAATATTGAATGTTGTTGGTGCACAATTTGCACCAGAAATTAACAAGTGCGCCCAAAATAGCACAAGAGAAAGCACTATCATGAATACCATATATAGCACAATAATCAAAAGAGAATATAGTCCAACAACTAGAATGTTACTATTGAAAATTTGTTTCGTGTCATCAATTGAAAATTTACCTGTACGCATATGTCTCTCAATATACCCAAAGAGTATTGTCATGATAAAAACAACCACAAGTAGTGCGAGTATGGTAAGTATTATGTTTTGCCAACCAAAATTGAAAAATGCATTAAATACACTTGTGTACCCTTCCACAACCAAATGTGGATATGCACCCAAAAAATTAGTTAAACAAAAAGGTTGCATAAAATAGCCAACAAACACTGCTGGTAGTAATGCAAACAAAATTGTGTATTTTAAGTTGTTGAAGCTGTATTTAACAGCATTTGCAAAATATTTCATCACCATTATTATACTTAATGTATAATTTTTAATCAAATAATTTTTGACACAAAAAACACAGGTAATAATATACCTGTGTCATTATGTGTGGGTTTTTATAAAATTCTATTTACTTCAAGTACACATTATTTTTGTTGTAATAATTAATTGTATATATCGATATTTTTTTCTATCATATCTTGTTTCGTCATAAACTCCATAAATATATTAAAATTATACAAAAAATTAGTTGAAGATTTAGTACTACTCAACTTACAATAAAAGCATGAAAAAACTTGCATTTTTAATAATTTGCATACTACTAATTTTTAGCACAAAAAGTGTTGCTGTTTTTGCAAGTGAAAACTATGCTAGAATTACACTGATTGGCGCCAATTTATACAAGAGCAATACGCTTGAAAATAGTATTCAAAATGTATATTTTGAAATTGAAAATACTTACTTTGTAACTATTATTCATGAAGAAGAAAATTGTTACAGAGTATCATATAATGGCATAAATGGATATATAACCAAAAATGCTGTAAAAAGAATTTCGGGCACGCCACAAAATCCTTATCCAACTAATATTAAACTTACTGTAAATCAAAATTGTTATGTGCGTTCTACACCCACACAAAACTCTTATAACAATTCCATTACCCTACTCACAAAAAATACTGAAGTGAAGTTTGTGGGAATAGCGCATGGAACAAACATTGTTGATTTTGGTGATAACACCTGGTACTACATAAAATATGGTGATGTGTATGGTTACGTATTTCAGGATTATTTTAAAAGCCATGTGAGCATTTACCCCAATACCGAAGAAGTTAGTGTCACTATCACTCAAGAACAGATGTTAAACCCTTTGAATGACACAAAAATTGCAATTCTGGTCTTAATTATGCTAATACCATCATTAATTATTATATTTTTGATATATCACAAACCAAAAATTAAACACATAAACAAAGTTAGAATAATTGAGAAAAAATAGCTTTAAATAGGCGCATTATAATTGGTAAAATTTTCCAAGTCAAAACTTTGTGCCATATTTTTGTAAAAAATGTCTAATTTTGTAAAAATATGTATTATTATGTGTCAAATTTCGTGCATTTATCAAACACTTGTTCTATAATAACACATTATTTATGACAACTGATTGTCAACAATTAAAAATTTGTGCTAAAAATTTTTGATTTTATTTATATATACAATTTAGAGTTACACGTAACTCTAATAACAAAATTTTTATCTATACCCCACTTATTTTATTGTAAAAAAATGTCGAACTTGTTATAATGAGTATTGAGGTAAAAAACACATGAAAAAGCGATATTTTACAATTGTTTCACTAATACTCATTATTTGTGCAAGTGTTTGCGCTGTATTTGGCATGCGCACAAGTGGCAAAGCATTCGCAGATTTCACCACAAATACCACACAATACTTTGACATGGAAGGCGTTGTAGATTTTGCTTTTGGCAAGAAGATCGCTAATAATCGTTATATTTATCTTGCATACGCTAATTCCTTTTGTAAATACGATTTAGCATCTCAAACTGCAAGCAATTATATAAGCGAAAATAATATTACAAACATATATGCATTTGACTCACCTACCGCAAACGAACAAGATTTGATTGTAATTACAACAACAGACAATGCATATCTATATGACGCAAATCAAAACAAATATACTTTTGATGCTATAATGGATCACTCCTCTATTGATGTAGCATTTGTAGAAGGTAAATTTGTAATTGCATATGTTGCTGGTAGCACACTTATAGTAAATGTATATTCTAGTGAGAACCTTACAACACTTGAATCAAGCAGCGATATAGTACTTAGCGGAAGTGAATACTTTGTACAAATATATGGCGAGCACGCATTACTCCTAAATAAAGCAAATGATTCAAATCAAATAGTTGATTTTAATTACATAAATTCTTCTACCAATTATATCACACACTCAAATATTAATTTTTACACACACAATAATTTTTTAGTTACTGACACATGTTATGTGGTGGTAACTGGTGAATTGATTGTAACAATAGACAAAACCACATTTGCAAGAGTTGATTTTAACTTAACACATGCAACAGATGATGCTGCATATATTAGTGGAAATATTGACACTGCAACTAGCATGAAATATCGTGAAAACAAAGTATTTATTTATGACGCTACAAATAAATGCATTCAATCATTTGATTTATCTAATAATACTTTGACCAATCCACAAGTAGAACTTGGTAGCTTTGGTAGAGATATAGATAGATTTTACAAAGTAAATAGTATACTTGTTCGCTATAATGGTTTTAGTGGTGACGAATATATCGTAAGTGACTATGGCAATTCAAGAATCATGTTGGTTGCCGAAGAAAATGAAGTGTTAGGTGTTCCAGCTGAAAGAGCCAACGACCTTACACTAGATGAATATAACAACTTGTGGTATTTTGTAAATAACACCACAAACTCCACTATTTACAAATATTCCATAAGTACAAGTACTATCACACACTATGATTATGACGGACAAATTATAAGTATTTGCTTAGACAACCAAACAAATTTATATATCTTAGATAACACAAACAATATTTATAAAACTAGTTCTAGCGAATTTAATCCAGAGCTATATTTAAATCTTAGTGACAAATATATCACAACAAATTTGGATAGCAGAATATATTACAGTACAAAATCAAATGGCATATATGTAAGCACAGGCAACACCATTTATCAAGTGGCACAAGTTGTAAAATCATACTCATACGATAGCCAAATATTAGATTATGTTATAGATTTTGAAGAAAATATAATTGCCATTGTATCAAGCGGCAAGGTTGCAAAATATAATTTTGCATCAGAAAGTACTGCATCATTAAATGGTTATGCAAATTGCACATGCATTGGCATAAATCAATTGAACGGAACTATTCTACTCTACGATAAAAACAATTCAAAATTTGTATCCTTAAAAGATGATACAATTTCAAAAGGCATGGGCGATTTTGAGCATTATGTACCAAATGCCAAAGATGCAGTGGCAAATAGTTATATATACAACTACGCATCAATATCTGGACTAATTTATGATTATCCAAACTACATTGGCAATGCATACAATGCAAACGGCGAAGTAACAAAAGTAATATTACTATCAGAAGAACGCTCGACTACTGGGTTTGAATATGTAATGTTTGAGATAGGTAACAAAAAATATTTCGGTTATGCTAAATCTAGTGATTTAACTGAATATGGCACTACCCCATTCCCAGAACATTCAAGTAACCTTGTAGTAATTGAAAACAACACACCAATATTAAAATATCCAAGCATAGGACTTGTATCTAGCAGAATTGGCGCAAATGAAATTACACTAAATAATCAAATTGTAATTGGCAAATATCAACGTAGCAATGTAATTAATACCTATACCACATACCCTGTTTCATTAAACGGCAGAAACTATTATGTAGTAACAGTTGATGGCGGATATGGATATGTGTATGCAGGTGATGTAACGGAATACGAAAATAGTTACAATCAAAATGTAAAAGTAGATAATGCATATGTTACAACTCATGACCACACCGATTATGTGCCACTATATGACACTGATAATGGTGAAAATGAAGTAGGCAAATTAGAACGTGGCAAGCGTGTGTATGTGATGGAATATGACAAATCAAAAGATTACACACTTGTAAAATACCTTGACGAAGCGGACAAAGAAAAAATGGGATATGTACCTACAAAATACATTCACATGGATGCAAATAAAGCTATGCTAATTAGTGCAATAGTAACATTATTCTTAGGTTTGGTGGCGGCTGTTGTACTAACAGTAGAGTATATAAAATACAAGAAAAAATAACGGCGATGCCGTTATTTTTTTATCCTGTAATTACTTCGCTATCTTGAAAATAATCATGGTATTCATTTTCTTTGTCAGCTGTAATTTTTGATAGTGACACTTCGAATGCAACTTTGGTTACTACTTCGCCGTCATCAAGTTTTTTTGAATATTCTCTGCTTTGAATTCTACCAACCACAGTGATTTTGTCACCAATAGCAAAGTTGCGCACATAGCGTGCATTTCTACCCCATGCAATGCAAGGAAGATAATCTGATTTATTGTAACTACGGTTTACTGCCAAGAGCAAATCACAAATTTCACGTTTGAATGGTGTTACCCTATAAATTGGCTCTTTACATATATATCCTGTCAGTTCTATTTCATTAGGTCACATTATTTCTTGGTCATTAAGTACTTGCAACACAAACACAGTGAGCATTAGCTTTGATTTGCCATCAATTAACTTATTGTAACTGCGGAATTGACCCTCAAATGAAAATGTAACTCCTGGATACAAATCTACATCTTGCATTATTCTATTTGAAATGGTTACAGGAATTAGGTCATAAGTATCACTTAGTCGCTTTACTTTAAGATTAAATTCATAAAAGCTTTCGCCATATATTTCGTGGCTAAATACTAATTCATCTGCCACTTCACCTTGCAATATCACTTTATTGCTACTTTGTAATTCGTTTATCATATTTTTTCTCCTAAAAAAGTTAATTATTTTTGTGTTGTACACCTGCATGGTCAATGTAGAAATTTTCTTGCATAATGATATTGCCCACACTTGTTACTTCGTAACCAGAAGATTTTAAGTAATCTAGCACAAGACGAAGACCATCTAGCACATTGTCAGAATTATTGTGCATCAAAATTATTGAACCTGGAACAACTTTTGCACTAACACGTTTTGCAATTTCACCTGCACTAATTCCTTTCCAATCTAGTGTGTCCACATTCCATTGAATTGTAGTAAGTCCAAGGCTAGATGCCACATTAATTGATGTATTGTTATATGCTCCATATGGACTACGGAATAGTTTTACATCTTTACCTGTAATTGACTTGATTGTATTCACGGACAATTCCAATTCTTGTTTCATTTGCACTTCACTAAGATTTGTAAAATCTGGGTGTGTATTGCTATGTGTGCCAATTTCAAGGCCTGCTTCATCAATTGCACGCACCATATCAGGATATTTTTCTGCCCAAAACCCAACTAAGAAAAATGTTGCATTTGCACCATATTCTTTTAGTAAATCAATTATACCTTGTGTCTTATCTGCACCCCATGCAGAGTCAAATGTGATGGCAACTTTTTTATCAGTGGTATCCACATTATAAATTGGAACTAACCTTGGTGAATCACCAAAGAATACTGCAGCAGATGTTCCACCAAACACATTGATTGATAGCATGATTGCTGACAAAATCACTAACATGGTGGCAATTATCCATTTTTTGCGTAAAACTAAAAACATAAAATCAATTTACACTCCTTTATTTTAATAGACATTTCGTATTACACAAATGCGACAATGATACATTATTTAGCACTTTTTGACGAATTATGTACAACAAAAATTATTTAGTCTAATCAAAATAATATATTTAGTTTATCTTAGAATTATGAATACAAAAAAGACACCCTACATAGAGTGTCTTTTATTTTTACAATGTTTGATAAATATAAACATTTTTAAATTTGTCGCCTGATGCTACTGATTTACCATTACCAAGACGTTTATCAATGCTTAGTTTACGATTTTCTACGAATTTCAATTCGCCAGAGTTATCTTCGTAAACATAAGATACATTTACATCGAGTGTGGTTGCTTTTAATAATTTTGCAGTGTTTTTGGTGCTTGTCATAATAGTACCTTTTCTGTTTCTGCTACCCACAGGCAATTCAGATTTATTTACTATTTTTGCATAACCATTTGATAAAAGCATTACATAGTTATCTGCCTCACCTACTTGCATTGCCGACACAACATAATCTCCCGTCTCTAAGGTTATACCTTTCACACCACTTGTTACCCTACCAGATACAGGCAAATCTTTTTTGTCAAATGTAAGAGCAAGTTTGTTCTTTGTGAACATTGCCAAATTCTTACCAGTCATATTGTGATATACATATAGTAGTTCATCGCCATCTTTTAGTTTGATACCTGCAACTAATTGCTTAGATGTAATATATTCGCTAGCGCTAGATACTTTTACCATACCACTCCTGGTTACAAACACAAGTGTATCTTTGTCAGTAGGATTATTTAATTCAAGAATTGATACTAGTCGTTCATCATCTTGCAAATTCTTGCAATATGCAGTGATATATGCACCTTTATCTTTGAATTTTGCACTATTTAATTTACCTACATCAAAACGCACACAATTACCAAGATTTGTAAATCCATACACACTTTGATTTGTGTTTACTCTTAGCATAATAGATGGTATTTCGTACAATTCTGGGTCTGCACTAAGTGTTTTTGTTGCCAAATTGTAACTCTTGATTGATACAGTTTTTATAGTGTTTTGTGGCGAATATATGAGCATCATATCTTCACCATCACTTGTCTCTACTGCAACATCTTCTTCAATGGCACCCATATCGTCTTCTATTATTTGAGTTTTTCTTGGTGTACCATATTTTTCTGCAATTTCCAATATTTCTTTCTTTACGATATTCATTTGCATGCGTGGACTTTTTAATATGTTGGTAAATCGGCTAATTAAATCTTTTAATCTATTTAGTTCTGTTACCAAGCGTTCTACTTCTAGGCTAGTAAGACGCGCAAGGCGCATATCCAATATAGCTTGTGCTTGAACATCGGTAAGTGTGAATGTTTGCATAAGTGTAATTTTTGCTTCTGTTGTGTTTTTGCTCTTCTTTATGATTGCAATAACTTCATCAATAGCCTTAATTGCAATTAGCAAACCTTCCAATATATGCTCTTTTTTAAGAGCTGCTTCTAAGTCATATTTTGTTCGATTGTATATAATTGTTTGTTGATATTTTACATAGTGATCAATAATATCAATTAGTGACATTAGTTTTGGTTTTGCGTCTGCAATTGCCACCATGTTTGTACCAAAATTCAATTGTAAATCTGTTTGTCTATACAATGCTTGCAATATTGCGTTTAGTTTGGCATCTTTCTTTAATTTAAGCACTGCTCGCATACCAGACCTATCTGTTTCATCCACAATATCTGTGATACCACTAAGCACGCCAGACTCATCTTCTTCACGCACTTTTGCAATACGTTGTAATAATGCGGATTTGTTCACTTGATAAGGAATTTCTGTAATTACAATGTTCTTTTTTCCATTTTCCACATTTTCTATGTGTAATTTTGCACGCATTACAATTTTGCCCTTGCCTGTGGCAAATGCATTACGTATTTCATCACTTTTAATAATGTATCCACCAGTTGGAAAATCTGGGCCTGGAATAATTTCCATAAGTTCATCCAAAGAAATTTTTGGATTATCAATATATGCAGCCACTGCCCTACAACATTCACCCAAGTTGTGAGTAGGAATATTTGTGGCAAGACCAACTGCAATACCTGCACCACCATTTACCAAAATATTTGGAAATCTTGATGGAAGGATATCTGGTTCTTTGCAACTATCATCAAAGTTGTAGCTCCATGTTACTGTATCTTTTTCTATATCACGTAACATTTCTAGAGCCATTGGAGACAATTTTGCTTCGGTATAACGCATTGCTGCGGCGCCATCGCCATCCACTGAACCAAAGTTACCATGGCCATCCACAAGCACTTCTCCCATATTGAACTTTTGTGCCATACGTACCATAGTACCATAAATTGAACTATCACCATGTGGGTGATATTTACCCATACAGTCACCCACAATACGTGCAGATTTCCTATATGGTCTATCAGGCAAGACGCCAACTTCTAGCATGCTATATAGCACACGACGTTGTACTGGTTTTAAGCCATCTTCCACGCGTGGAAGTGCTCTATCCATAATAACAAATTCGCTATATGGAATCATTGAGTCATGCAACACATCTTCTAGGGGTTTTGATACAAATTTCTCGTTAAAATCGCTCATATTACTTTACTCCCCCTTTGTTTTCTTTTTCAAATGTGCTTTGCTCTTTGTTAAAGTTTGCATATTCGTAAATATATTGCTTACGTTCTTCAATGTTATCGCCCATAAGTGTTGTGATAAGGTGCTCTGCTTCTGGTAAATCTTCTAATGTTACTTGCACCATTACGCGTTTTTCTGGGTCCATGGTTGTTTCCCAAAGCTGTTCTTCGTTCATCTCACCAAGACCTTTATAACGTTGTACTTGATAACCATCACCAACTGCTTTGGTTGCTTTTTCGTAATCTTTTTCGTCGTATACATACACAACTTTGTCTTTTTTGAACACTTTGTATAATGGAGCAATTCCCACAAAGACGTGTCCATCATTAATTAACTCGCGCATGTATCTATAAAAGAATGTAAGAAGAATTGCTCTTATGTGTGCACCATCTTGGTCAGCATCGGCTAGAATAACAACTTTATTGTATTTTAAATTGTCTATATTGAAATCTTGTCCAATACCTGTGCCAAGAGCAGAAATTATTGTACGAATCTCTTCGTTTTCTAACACTTGAGTTAAACGTTTTTTCTCAACATTTAATGGTTTACCACGTAGTGGTAAAATTGCTTGGAATGATCTATCACGTGCTTGTTTTGCACTACCGCCAGCACTATCACCCTCAACAATAAACAATTCATTTATTAGTGGGTTTTTGCCTGTACAAGATGCCAACTTACCGACTAATGAATAACTATCTGCACTACTCTTTGCTCTACTTGCTTCTTTTGCATGTTTTGCAGCAAGACGTGCCTTGGCAGCGCCCTTACCTTTATTGATAATCTCACTTACAATTGATTTATTGCCTTTTGCTTCGCAAAATTTTGTAAGTGCATCATAAATAATATTTTCTACTTCTTGTTTTGCTTCTGGGTTACCAAGTTTTGTCTTGGTTTGGCCCTCAAACTGAACATTTTTCATTTTTATTGCCAAAAGAAGCGTGATACCTTCACGATAATCTTCACCCATAAGCAAGGTATCTTTTGCCTTAAAAATGCCTAATTTTTTGCCTGCTTCATTAAATGCGCGAGTAATTGCACTCTTTGCACCAGTTTCGTGAGTGCCACCTTCTGGTGTAAT
>JAGCSP010000016.1 GCA_017964105.1 Clostridia bacterium
AAATGCTAGAACAAGAAAAGGTCCTAAGAAAACAGTTGCAAAATCTAAAAAAGCAGCAGCTGTAGGACAAAAATAATAGGTAAAGGAGTAAATTATGGCAGAAGCTAAGAAAACTACTAAGAAGAAAAGAAGTACTAAGAACTTAAGCCAAGGTAAAGCATTTATTCATGCATCCTTTAACAACACCATAGTTACTATTACCGACGAACAAGGTAATACAGTTTCTTGGTCTAGTGCTGGTTCATTAGGACTAAGCGGTTCTCGTAAGAGCACCCCATATGCTGCACAACAAGCAGCAGAAATCGCAGCAAAAGCTGCAAGAGAACAAGGCATTAAAAGTGTAGAAGTATTTGTAAAAGGTCCAGGTAATGGTAGAGAGACTGCTATTAGAGCAATCCAAACAGCAGGCATCGACATTACACTTATTAAGGATACATCCCCAATACCTCACAACGGATGCCGTCCACCAAAACGCAGAAGAATATAATTTTAAGGAGAAGTAATAATTTATGGCAAAATATACAGGCGCAGATTGTAGATTGTGCCGCCGTGAAGGCTGCAAATTGTTCCTAAAGGGCGAAAGATGCTTAACAAAGAAATGTGCATTTGAGCGTCGCGCTAGTGTTCCTGGCGTTCATGGACAAGCAAGAAAGAAACAAACAGAATATAGTCTACAATTACGTGAAAAACAAAAAGTTAAAAGAGCATATGGCTTGCAAGAAAAACAATTCCGTAAATACTATGATAGAGCAGAAAATATGCGCACAGGTATTGTCGGTGAAAACATGCTAAGCTTGCTAGAAAGAAGACTTGATAACGTAGTATATCGTATGGGCATTGGCGCATCACGCGCAGAAAGCCGTCAAATAGTATCACACGGACACATTACCGTTAATGGTAAGAGTGTAAACATTCCTTCATACGAAGTAAAAGTTGATGATGTGATTGCTATTAAAGAAAACAAAAGAGAAAAGGCAATGTTCAAAGAGTTGAAAGACGTTAAAGTTGTAATGCCTAAGTGGTTGGAGTTTAATGCAGAAAAACTCACTGGTAAGATTAACGCTCTTCCAGGAAGAGATGATATTGATCTCAATATCCAAGAGCACTTAATTATTGAGTTGTACTCCAAATAATAAATAATTTTTTGAAAATAAAAGGAGATTTCGCTTATGATGGAAATCGAAAAACCAAAAATTACTTGTGAAGAGACAGATAATGGTACATTTGCAAGATTTATTGTTGAACCACTAGACAGAGGCTTTGGTATTACTATTGGTAACTGCATGAGAAGAGTACTTCTTAGCGCACTTCCAGGAGCAGCTGCAGTAGGTATCAAAATAAATGGTGTACAACATGAATTCTCTACAATTAAAGGTGTAGTAGAAGATGTTGTAGACATCGTGCTAAATATTAAGAGTTTAGCAGTAAAATCTTTCGACACCAGTAAAGATTTTCACACAGTACTTCGCGTAAACAAATATGGTGCAGGCGAAGTTACTGCAAAAGATTTCGAGCCAAATGATTTGGTAGAAATCTTAAATCCTGATCTTCACATTTGTACCCTAGATGATGGCGCAAAATTTGAAATGGAAGTATTTGTAGGTAGAGGACGTGGATATGTTCCTGCTGACCAAAACAAAGTAGAAGATGCACCAATTGGATACATTGCAGTAGATTCTATCTTTACACCTGTAAAGAAAGTAAACTACTTTGTAAATAGTACTCGTGTAGGTCAAAGCATTGACTATGATAAACTTACAATTGAAGTAGAAACAAATGGCACACTAAGTGCAAGAGAAGTTATCAGTTTGTCTGGTAAACTTATCCAAGACCATATTGGTTTGTTTGTGGAACTTGTAGAAAATATGAGTGAAATTGATTTACTTGTATCAAAAGAAGAAGATCAAACAACCAAAGTGTTAGAAACAACAATTGAAGATATGGATTTATCCGTACGTAGTTACAACTGCTTGAAACGCGCAGGTATTAGCACAGTTGAGGACTTGACCAAAAAATCTGAAAGTGACCTTGCAAAAGTGAAGAACTTAGGTAAACGTTCACTAGAAGAAGTGATTGCAAAACTTCAAAGTTATGGTTTGAGTTTGAGAAACGACGAAGAATAATAAGGAGTAAGTAGAATGAGAAAATTAAATAGACCAACTAGTGAAAGACTAGCACTAATTAGAAATCAAGCTACTAATCTATTATGGTATGGCAAAATAGAAACAACTGAAGCAAAAGCTAAAGACGTAAGAAGTTATGCAGAAAAAATCCTTACCCTTGCTATCAACACATATGAAGATACTGTAAAAGTAACAAAAAATAGTGTAGATGCAAAAGGTACAAAGGTAAAACGTGAAGTAGTAAACGATGGCGTTAAGAAGCTTGCTGCAAGACGTAAAATTATGTCTATGGTATATGACGTACCAGAAGTAAGAGCAGAGAAAGAAAGCAAAGCTGATTTCGTAAAACGTACTGAGGGCATTAAGCACCCAGTAGTTGAAAAAATATTCAACGAATT
>JAGCSP010000017.1 GCA_017964105.1 Clostridia bacterium
ACTTAGATTTGAAAATAATTATTTTGAAATAATGCACAACGAGTGGCTACTAGATAAATACATATTAGAACGTGGCTGCTACTCTACTGATGCATACTCAAATACACTACCTGCAATTAAAGAGGCAGTAAAACAAAAGAAACCCACAACAATCTCTGTACAACTCACTAGTGATGGTGTCGCAATTTTGTACAAAGATAGCACACTTGCAAAACTGGGTGAAAATGGTTATGTAGCAAACACAAAATTTGATGAATTAAAAGATTTAACTATTGTTGGGACTGACAATGTGAAAGTGTGCACACTTGATACTGCATTGGAAGCAATTGCAAACAAGGTACCAGTGGTGATAGAAGTGATTAACACAAACTCCACCTTACACGAAGTTGAACCAAAAGTATTGGCAAGTATTGATGAATATATGACCAAATACAACATGCGCGAAGGCGTGGCAATTATGAGCATAAATCCATTTACACTCGAATGGTTTGTGTCAAATGCTCCTCACCTACCAAGAATACTAAAAAGTGGCAAATTTAAGGCAAAAATGTATGGCAACATGAAAACAAAAGAACTAAGAAAATTGAAATATCATACAATAGCCCAAGCAGATTATATTGCATACCCAGCACACGATTTGCCATGCAAACACATCAAAAAAGCAAAACCTGTTGGCGTGATTGCATACAGGGTTACTGATGCAAGAAAATACAAGAAGGTGGTAAAATATTGCGACAATATTATGTATTGTGGCTTTGAACCCTCCATATAAAAATGCACCTAATTCAGGTGCATTTTTTATACAAAATCACATCTTGACATATTACTAATGTATGATATAATTTATTTAAACACAAATGAGGTAAATAACTATGGCAAAGGGTGACACAGTACAAGAAGTTTTGGTAAACAATAATCAAAAGAAAACACTTAAAGAAAAATTAAATAGTGACAATGTTTTTGGCAGTGTAGAAAAAGATGCAAAAGCAGGTATTGTATTTGGAACAGCAGTATTATTAACTATTAGTGGCATTGCTGGATACAATAGTGTAAAAAGAGAAAAAGCAATTTCTGAACTTACATATACTTTGATTGCTAAAGCACCACAAGTATCAAGTTTTAGTGCTGAATATATTGCATACTACCCTGATATGACATGTGTTGGTGGCATTGCGGTAGCCAACCAAAAAGAAGTTGAAGGATACTTCACTATTGATCAAGGAATTGCAATAGATAAAGTGGACCAAAACACATATGGAACAATTAAATCGATTAGTTATGATGCAATCGACAAAGTTACTGAGGCAGCAAAATCATATAGTGTGACATTTACAGAAGGCAAACTTGCTGATAAAGTTGCCAATGATGAAATGGTAAAATAACAACTAATTTAAGCCATATTTTATATATTTGAATAGTAATAAAAAGATGCTAATTATTAGCATCTTTTTTTATCACATCAAGTGTTCTATTTAATTTATAATCACGTAATTTTTCTATCTCGTCATGACCAAACATATACTCTAATTGTTCCACACAATTAAGTACATCTGCTATCTCTTCTTTTGTGTGCTCCACATATTTATCATGCTTATCTTGTAGGTCTGGGCGAGTGAGTTTGCAAAGTGTTTGGGTTAGTTCTGCCATTTCTTCTATTGCTTGGTTGTATTGACTTGCTTCACCCCAAACTTCTGTAAACTTATCATATGCTTCTACTCTTTCATTTTGTGTCATACAATTCACCTTATTTATTATATTTGTCTTTCTTTTTAATCAAACCTTTTTCTTTACCATTATTTAGTGGCATGTAGTACACCTTATCTTTTACTACATCTGGCAAATATTGTTGCTTTACATAACCACCATAGTTGTGTGGATATTTATATTTGCCATGTCCATCATTATAACCTGTAGGATGATTTTTTAAATGATTTGGTACAACTGCATCCTTATATTTTTCTGCATCTTCCATAGCAGCATTCATTGCCACCACCACGGAATTACTCTTTTCTGCTTCGCATAAGTAAATAATTGCATGGCAGAGTGTGAGGTTACACTCAGGAAAGCCAAGTTTTTCGCAACTATGCAATGCTGACATTGCAAGCAACAATGCATTGCTATCTGCCATGCCCACATCTTCACTAGCGTGTGCCACAAGACGGCGAGCAATAATCAATGGATCATATCCAGAAATAAGCAATTTCTCAGCATAAAACAAAGCCGCATCAGTGTCGCTACCCCTAAGTGATTTGCAAAATGCTGATAACATATCATATTGTGTGGTTTCGTCAATGGCAAGTGCCTTAGATTGTACGCAATCTTCTGCAGTAGCCTTATTTATAACTATCTCACCTTTTTTATTTTCTGGTGTAGTTTTTACTGCAAGTTCTAATGCATTTAGTGCTGTGCGAATATCTCCAGCTGATGCCCAAGCAATATGGTCTAGTGCATCTTCATCAACTTTTACTTTTAGATTACCATAACCCTTTTCACTGGTAATTGCCCTATTTAAAGCAGTAATTACGTTTTCTTTTGTAAGCGCTTTAAATTCAAATACACGACATCTAGAAATTATTGCACGTGTCATACTAATAAATGGATTTTCCGTAGTAGAACCAATAAAAATAATACTACCATTTTCTATTGCCTCTAACACACAATCGCTTTGTGCCTTGCTCCACCTATGACATTCATCAAGTAGTAAATATGTACGTGTGCCATATAATTCCAAGTTGCGACGTGCTTCTGCAATAACTTCTTTTGCATCGCCAACGCCACTACTTACTGCATTTAATTTTACAAACCTACCCTTACATGTGGAAGCTATAATATGTGCAATAGTAGTTTTACCGCATCCTGGTGGACCATAAAAAATGCATGAACCAAAGCTATTAGCTTTGATTGCGCGTACTAAAAAACTATTTGGACTTACCAAATGTTCTTGGCCAATAAATTCTTCCAAAGTATCTGGACGCATTCTGTCTGCAAGTGGTGCTAATTTTTTTACTTCTTCTTCAAATAAATTCATATCTTCACCTAATACACAAAAATTATATCACAAACTATTGCAAATTAAAAACAATATAACACTCTTACCTTTCGTCATTTTTTGACAAAATTCTTCATATATAGTAATTATGGGGAGTTAAAAATGATAATAGAAAGCTTAGGACTATTTTTATCTAAAATAATGTGTTTTACTGGGTTTGTGAATAATGCATCGAGTTTTCCAAAGCCACTAACATCAGAAAAAGAAACTGAATACCTAAAAAAATTCAAAGAACTAGGTGACAATAAAGCAAAAGAGGCACTAATACATCACAATTTGCGTTTAGTTGCACATATAGTAAAAAAATATAGTGGCACAATGGAAGCAGATGATTTAATATCAGTGGGTTCACTTGGCCTCATAAAAGCAATTAATACTTATGAAATTGGACACAACACACAATTTAGTACGTATGCTGCAAGATGCATTGAAAACGAGATACTAATGCTTCTTAGAGTGAACAAAAAACACAACACAACCATATCGTGTGATGATAGCTTTGCTTCAGATGATGATGGCGGCGATTTAAATGTTTTGGACCTTGTGGCAGACGAAAATTTGGACGTAGAAAAGAATGTAACTAATGAGATGTTAACTAACAAGTTAGTTAATTTAATGAAAAACACTCTCACAAAGCGCGAATATCAAATAATGTGTATGCGTTATGGATTTGATGGCTACACTCCCCTTACACAGCGTGAAGTGGCAGCAACACTTGGTATTAGCAGAAGTTACATTAGCAGACTTGAAACAAAGGCAATAGAAATGCTAAAAGCAAACATAGATAAGCAAAATTATTTGTAATTGACAGCATGATATACGTATGGTATAATAATTGAAGTTAGATAGACAGACAATCGCATGTGGGCAGCTACATGAGGAAAGTCGGAGCATCACAGAACAGGGTGCCAGCTAACGGCTGGTGAGGGCGACCTTAAGGAAAGTGCAACAGAAATAAACCGCATAACTTTGTGTTATGTAAGGATGGAAAGGCGAGGTAAGAGCTCACCCACTGGTTAGGTAACTAACCTTTGATGTAAACCCCACCCGATGCAAGGTTGGAAGATGATTTAACGTTGTTCGCTAGTCTTCCCATACACCGCTTGAGATTGCAGGCGACTGCAATACTAGATAGATGATTGTCCAATACAGAACTCCGCTTACGGCTATCTGGCTACCAAAAAAGCACCAATCAAGGTGCTTTTTTTGTTACCAAATAATTATTCTTTTTGATTTTTCTATATACATTCTATCCGTGTCCACTACCCCAAATGCTTCATACCATTCTGGGAAATTTCGTGGAGTGATATTTGCCCTAATTTCTGCTGGTGAGTGCACGTCGTTTGATAATAAATATTGGATATATTCTTCTTTTGATTTCCTGCACCACACTTTTGCCCAATTTTTAAAATATGCCTTAAAATCAGACTTTTTGGTGTTATGCATAATTTCCAATGTAACTGCCATGCCACCATTATCAGCAATATTCTCACTTACAACTAATTCACCATTTACTTTGCCACCATGGAAAGGAATGCCATCATATTGTTTTACCATTGCTTTAATCAATTTTTGAAATGCCTTGTAATCTTTTTTGGTCCACCACTTATTCAAGTTTCCCTTTTCATCAAACTCAGCACCATTGTTATCAAATGCATGTGATATTTCATGACCAATAACTGCACCAATTCCACCAAGATTTTCACTAAAAGATTGTTTTAATGAATAGAATGGTGCCTGCAAAATTGCTGCTGGGAAAGTTATGTCGTTAGTAGAAGGACTATAACATGCATTTACCATATGACCTGGCATGCCCCACTCTGTTCTATCAACTGGCTTATGCAATTTATCAAATTCGCGTTTGATTTCAATTCTACCAATTTTATCTAATGCATCATAATAACTATCTTTTTTTGATACTTTAAACTTTTTGTAAAACTCTTTAATTTTATCTGGGTAACCCATTTTAATTTCTATTGTAGAAAGTTTAAGTATTGCTTTTTCTTTTGTTTTTGGTTGCAAAAACTCATTTTTGGATATGCGAACTTTATATGTTTCAATAATCTTTTTTACCATATCCACAACATCTTTTTTTGCTTCTTCCCCAAAATATTTGCGTCCATAGTATACACCAACTGGCTCTGAGAACACACCAGACGCCACCCTGTATGCTTGTTTTTCTATCACAGGGTCTTTTTCAACGCCTGTCAAAGCACGTCTATATTGCGTGCCAATTTTTTGTAAATCAAGTGACAAACATTGCGAAGATGAAAGCAAAGCTTTCACATAGCACCAGTGCACATATTTTGTAAATGTTTTTTCATTAAAATAACATTTGAATTGTTTGATTGCACGTGGGTCATACACAATAATTGTTTTTGGAATGTTATCGCCATAAACTTTGTGTAAAAATCCAACAAAATCAAATGGTTGCACATGTTTTGCAACTTTTTCCAAACTCATTGGATTATGATTTTTTACATAGTCTGCCCACTCTAATTGGCTCTTTACCCTTTTTGCCACTAGCGAATCAAAATAAAGTGTATCAGCAATATATTCATTTTGTTCATTTTCTGTAAGCGGAGTAAGTTTTAATGCTTCACGCGCCATATTTTCATACACTTTTAAGAGATTTGTACCTTGTGGATGATTTGGTTTGTAATATGTTGTGTCTGGCAAAATAATGTCTGGACCAAGCATAATAAATGAATTTTTAGTTGCATCTTGCATGTCATCAGTTACTCCAACAGACAATGGCAAGCCGCCACCAGATAGCACCAAATCATAAGAAATTTTATTTAAGTCATCTACTGATTTGATATTTTTAATCATACTAAGCAATGGTAGTAATGGTTTGATACCATCAAAATTACGCCTTTCAACATCAAGAACTTTGTTGTATAACTCAATTGCGTATTTCATTTCGGGTATACTAGTGCTCTTCTTGCCTTCTGCAAAGGCCTTAAAATCGGCCATAAGTGTTTTTTCAACTTCTTGGTCAAGGTCAGAAAAACCGCCTGTGGATGCCCTATCTTCTGGAATTACAGCTTTTTCGTACCATTCTCCATTAACTGCCATAAATAAATCATCTTGAATTCTTACTTTTTCCATATGGTGCCTCCTTATTTTGTTTCAATAATCAAAGGTAATATCATTGGACGATGTTTAAGTTTTTTGTAGAACAAATTAGTTAAATTTTTCTTTAAGTTGTTTTTGATAATACTCCAATCGGTTTTATTAAAGTTAGATGAAATAATTGTGTTGATTGTAATATCTTCAGCTTCTTTGATAATATCTTCATTGTCCTTTACATTTAAGAAACCACGTGCAATTAGTTGTGGATTTGAAGTCAATGCACCGTTTGGCGCCACTGTAATTGCAACAATGCAAATACCTTCTTCGGCAAGTTGCATTCTATCTCTTTGCACCGCACTATTAGCTTCGCTAACATCCAAACCATCTACGAGCTTAATGCCGGCAGGCACTGTACCTGATTTTTTGATGCTATTTCTACCCACACTAATAGTATCGCCCATATCTGGAATTACAATGTGACGCTTATCCATACCTAGTGATACTGCAAGTTCTGCATGTGCACGAAGGTGCCTGAACTCACCATGGCATGGAATAAAGAATTTAGGTTTAATCAAATTGTGTAGCAATTTTAGTTCTTCTCTGTATGCGTGACCAGATGCATGAACATCACGAAGCGATTCATACACAACATCTGCACCCTTTGTGTATAATAAGTTGATTACATTATTGATATTTTCTTCATTACCAGGAATAGAACTAGATGAGAATATTACATAGTCATTATTTGTGATTTCTATACCTTTAAAGTCACCAGTGACCATACGTAGCAGAGCGCTGTGTGGCTCACCTTGGCTACCTGTGCAAAGTATACAAATTTGACTATCTTCATAATTTTTTAATGAGCCAACATCTGTAAGCAATTCCCTCTTAAATGTTAATTCACCCACTTTTGATGCAGCATCGCAGTTATTAAGCATAGATCTACCTGTAAACACAACTTTTCTGCCATACTTTTCACATAAATTTAAAATTTGTTGAATTCTGTGAATATTAGATGAGAATGTTGCAATGATAATTCTATTGTCTTTGTGTTCTAAAAATAAACTATCAAGTGTTTCACCTACTGTGCGCTCACTCATGCTATATCCTGGGCGCTCTGCGTTGGTGCTCTCAGCTGTCATAAGTAACACACCCTTGCTACCTAATTCTGCCAAATGTCTAAGGTCAGTTGGTGCTCCATCAATTGGTGTGTAGTCAAACTTAAAATCGCCTGAGTGATACATGAGGCCAACAGGTGTTTGAATTGCAAAACTCATACTACCCGCAATAGAGTGTGTGCAACGAATAAATTCTACATTAAAGCATCCAATTTTTACCTTTTGTTTATCTTTTACTACTTGTGTCTTTACATGATTAAGGCGTGCTTCTCTTAGCTTATTTTCTACTAATGCCATTGTAAGTTTGCTACCATACACTGGCACACCCCTTAAATCTTGCAATATATATTGCAAAGAGCCTATGTGATCTAAGTGTCCGTGTGTTAAAATAATGCCACGAATTTTTGATAAATTTGCTTGCAAATATGTAATATCTGGTATTACCACATCCACACCCATCATATCGCTAGATGGAAAACCAAGTCCGGCATCAATAATTAAAATATCATTGCCGTATTCAACAGCCATAATATTTTTACCAACTTCGCCAACACCACCTAAAAATGATATTTTTAAATTTCCTGTTTCTTTTTTCATATTTTTCTCCTTTATTTGAAAATAAAAACCACAAAAAACTAGTAGGATTACTAGTTTTAGTAATTACGTAAAAAATCCATTTGGGTTACCCAAAATAAATTCATAATATAAAAGTACATACTTATCCCACAAAAGATGTACCAAAATAAAACTAATAATATAATACCCCATCTAAATTATTTTTGCAATAAAAAAACATAAAGTGTACAATTTTTTCGACAAAAGACACAAAAAAGGCACTATAAAGTGCCTTTAAAATTATATAATATACTTGTGCTTGTTAAATTGGTCTGTGAATTCTTGTCTGATTGGTGCACACACATTATTGGCATCTGTATAATAACGTTGGCCAATATTTGTGTAGTATGCCACCATATTGAATACGCTTACTGCGCAAATACTTGCGGGCACTGTAAATATCAAGCCAACACCAAATGTACATAGCCCACCAAATATATTGACAAACATTACCGTAAGTGTAAGTGCAAATGCTGATGAGAATGTGTAAAAGAACCTACGAGTACATACTCTAAAGTTCTCTTTCAAACCTCTGATCACGCCATAATTCTTTACCACCATTGCAGGCACCCAACTACCAAATAATGTAATCTTAAGCGATGTTAGGAATGAATAAATTAGCACTGCCGCCATTGGAGCAAGCCAAAGAATATTTGCATCATTTATAAAATTCAAAGCCAACACCATCAAAATTGAGATAGACAAATTGATTGGTTGCAAGATAAACAAATTTAGTAATTGATACAATGCATTTTTACCTGAGTTTGATATAAGTGCAGAAGTAAATGGTGTATTTACAGAACTATTCATAAAATAATTTATGTTATCAGTATAAGCAAATTTGTATAACCCCACTATTAGTGAACCAAATACAAATACTACCACTAAAAGTAAAATTATATACACAAGCAATGTGTCAATATTGCTAAATATTACGCCAACAAAATCCGCCACCCAATCACCAATTGATGCGATAAATACTTGTAGATTTAGTTTATTTAGAAAATCTGCATATATATCACTAAGTTCAGTGAACACGCCAGCATTTAGCAATGTGTTATATATTGGAAAACCGCACGCCACAGCAAGACCAGCCGTAAATGCAACTGCAAGTAGTAGATATGCAA
>JAGCSP010000018.1 GCA_017964105.1 Clostridia bacterium
GTTTAAGATTAGTTCTGTTGGAACAATTGCTGGTTCATATGTACAAGATGGCAGAGTTGAACGCGGTGCAAAAGCAAGATTATTACGTGACAACATTGTAGTAACAGACACAGAAATTGAAACATTACAAAGCGGTAAAGATCAAGCAAAAGAAATCAAAGCCGGCTTTGAATGTGGTATTAAATTACGCGGCTTTAATGATATTAAAGTTGGCGATATCATCGAAGTGTACTTGATGAACAGAATATAAAATTTAGGAGGCAGTAGCCATGAGTAGTAGAATTCCAAAGATTAATGCAGAAATTCAAAAGTATATAAGTGAAATTTTTACTTATGATATCAAAAATCCTAATATTCACGGCATTATCACTGTGACTAGAGTAGATACGACAAACGATTTGTCACTTAGTAAAGTATATGTTTCTGTATTTTGTCCAAAGGGTGATAAATACGAAGTATTTAATCAAATTTTACATTCTGCAGGATACATTAGAAAGAGTGTGTGCGAAAAATTAAACATACGCAAAATGCCATTTTTAGAGTTTATTTTAGATGAAACTCTGGATTATAGCGAGCATATTGAAGAAGTTATTAACGACTTGAAAAAGTAGGTATATGATGAAAATTTCAAACGAATTAGTTGAGGCTATAAACAATTCTAATAATGTTGCAATATTTATCCATGTGCGTCCAGATGGTGATTGTATTGGCTCTGGTGTAGCTTTAAAATTAGCATTAGAGCAAATAGGTAAGCATGCAGATATTTATTGTGATGGAGAAGTTGGTAAAACTTTTAGTTATCTAAAACGTGTAGATACTATAAACAAACCAACTTTGAAAGAATATGACACAGCCATTGCAGTGGATGTGCCTACTTTTAACCGTATTGGGTGCTATGCAGATTTGTATAAAAGCATTAAATGTAGGCTTAATATTGACCATCATCAAACAAATGATAAGTTCGGTGATATTGATCTAATTGATGGTACAAGAGCAAGTGCTTGTGAGATAATTTATGAATTATTTGTGCTTATGAATTTAAATATTACTAAAGAAATTTCAGAAGCATTATATACAGGTATTGCTACAGATACTGGTTGTTTTGTTCATAACAATGTTCAATCTGTTACTCATATTATTGCAGCAGATTTAATGAATAGAGGTGTTGATGTAGGTAAAATAAATACCATTATCTTTAAAAACAAGTCACTTGGTCAAGTTGAATTACAAAAGATTGCATTAAACCATATGCAATTTTATGGTAAGAATAAAATATGCTTTACATATTTAACAAAAGGCGATTTCACTTTTGCACATTGTACACCAAATGATACAGTTGGACTTGTTGATACATTTATAGGTATTGACGGAGTTGAGATTGGTGCTTTAATTTCCGAGGACAAGCCAGGGATTTGTGCGGTAAGTATTAGAAGTAAAGGAAATATAAATGTGTCTACACTTGCCGAATATTTTGGTGGTGGTGGTCACAAAAATGCTGCCGGATGCAACATATTTGGTAGTGCCAGAGTTGCAGTGAAAAAATTAGCAAAAGCAGTGGAAGAAGTGTATGCAGGGATTTATTAATGTATTCAAACCAAGCGGAGTTACTTCTGCACGTGTTGTGGCAATACTAAAAAAGAAATATCATTTAAATAAAGTTGGACATATGGGAACGCTTGATCCTATGGCAGAAGGAGTGCTTCCCATTGCCATAGGTAAAGCTACACGCATGTTCGACTATTTTTTATCTAAAACAAAATGTTACAGATTAAAAATGAAATTTGGTGTGGATACTGATACCCTTGATATTACTGGCAAAGTTACGCATGAAAGCGATGTAATTCCAACAAATAATGAAATTATTGATGTGTTACCTAGTTTTGTGGGAGAAATTGAACAAATACCCCCAGTGTTTTCTGCAAAAAATATAGGTGGTATTAGAGCATATTCACTTGCAAGAAGTGGGCATGACGTGCAATTAAAATCTTGCAAAGTAACAATTAATAAATTGGAATTTATAAGTTATGCAGATGGTGAGTTAGAATTGATTTGTGATTGTGGCAGTGGAACATATATTAGGTCGCTTGTGAGAGATATTGCAAGTAAGCTAAACACATATGCAACAATGACATATTTGTGTAGGGCATCTAGTGGTAATTTTAATATTGAAAATAGTGTAGATATTGAAAAATTTGATGGCAAACTAGAAGATATTGTTTTTCCAATTACATCTATATTTAGCCATATATCTATAATTAACATAAACAAATTAGATGCACAAAAACTATGTAATGGTTTAACAATTAAGACAAATATTAGCGATGATATTTGTTTTGCAAAATGTGACAACGATTTGCTTGGTGTTGCAGTTATGAATAATGGCATGCTTAAATTAAAAACATATTTAAAAGAGGAGAATTAGTTATGATTTATTTTGGCCCTTCTGGCAATGATGATGAATTTTATTCATTAGGATTCAAACATACAACTGAGTCTGCCCCATGGCTAAAAGAAAAAGGTCTAAATGCCTTTGAATATGCTTTTAATAGGGGTGTAAATATTAGTGATGAAAAAGCCATTGAATTAGGTAAGGTTTTTGCAGATAATGGAATTAGAGTTTCAGCACATGCGCCATACTACATTAATTTGGCAAATCCAGAGGATGAACTGGTTGAAAAAAGTTATGTTTATATTATTAGCGGACTAAAAAAATTAAAATTAATGGGTGGAAATCATTTGGTTGTTCATGTTGGTTCACAAGGTAAATTGACGCGTGAAGAGGCGATATCTCTAATTTATAAAAGATTAGAAAAATTAAAAGAGCTACTTGTTAAAGAAAATTTGTGTGATATGTATGTTTGCTTAGAAACAATGGGTAAACCTGCACAGATTGGCACATATGAGGAAATAATTGATATGTGTACCATGTGTGATAATTTTATGCCAACATTTGATTTTGGCCACATCAATGCACTTACGGGTGGAAAATTAAAGACATCTGAAGATTACGAAAAAATAATTAAATTATGTTACAATAAATTGGGTGAAAAGCGTACAAATGATGTTCATGTTCATTTTAGTAAAATAGAGTTTGGTGCAAAAGGTGAAATTAGACACCATACATTTGAAGATGAGAAATATGGTCCAGAATTTGGCCCATTGGCAAGAGTGTTTAAAAAATATAAAATGTCGCCAATGGTTATTTGTGAAAGTAGAGGAACACAAAGTAAAGATGCCAAAATTATGAAAGAAATATATGAGAATTGTTAGATTATGTTATAATTTGACTTAAATTAAGTATGGAAAACGGTCCATACTTTTTTTATGTCATTTTTTTAATTAAATTACTAATATACTACATTGCAAATGGGTGTTTAGTTATGTTAAAAGAAATTTTACCAGAAGTAATTTGGAATTCAATAAGTTTGCTAAATATGGAGTTTTTACAAGAGATTCGTTTAAGGGTTGGAAAACCTATTATTGTACGAATTGGTGGTGTAAATCAATTTTTATCATTAAGTGGTGTCACTGATAATGAAAGTGGTGCCTTAATTGCGAGGAAAAGCAATATTGTAGAAATACTTAATAAGTGTAGCAATAATTCACTTTATACAATTAATGACGAAATAATAAATGGTTATATTAGTGTTTATGGTGGTATTAGAATTGGTGTTTGCGGGGAAGTTGTTAGTGATGGTAATAAAATACAAACGCAAAAAAATATAACGTCCTTAAATATTAGGGTACCACATGAAATAAAAAATTGCAGTTTGCAAGTATTCAATTTGCTTGTAAATAATGGACAAGTAAAAAATACTCTTATTATTTCATCGCCTGGAATGGGTAAAACAACATTCATAAGAGATTTGGCTTATCAAATTAGCAATAAGTTAGTACGCACAAACACTTTAATTGTAGATGAGAGGGGAGAAATTACAGGCATTAGTGGTGGTGTATATGCGTTTGATACAATAAATGCAGATGTGTATATAAACTGCTCTAAGTTATATGGTTTTACAAATGGTATACGTAGTATGCGACCAGATGTAATTATTACAGATGAAATTAATTTGGAAAAAGACTTGTCAGTTATAGAAAATGCAATGACAAGTGGTGTAAAAGTGATTGCCACAATTCATGCGAGTGGTATTAATGAATTGCGTTCAAAAAAGGCATTTTTAAGCATTTTACAATCCAAATTATTTGAGAGATTTGTTGTGCTGAATGATGATAATGGTGTAGGAACTATTGCGGGAGTGTATAACTCAAATTTGAGTTGCATTTATGTATGAAATTAGTATTGATTATAGTACTCGGTTGCAGTTTTATAATTCTTGGCTTAAATGTAAAAAAGCATTACAAACAAAGAATGGATTTTTATGATGACTTAGTTAAATTTTTAAGTGTTTTAAACCAAGAAATTTCCTTTTTAAAAAATGATTTGGAATCTATTATAAATTCACATCATTATAGTGAAGACTTTGATCACTTTTTGCAAGAATATTTATCTATCCGAAAAGTAAACTTATCATTTTTGAGTAATGAAGAAAATAATCAATTGTTACAGTTTTTAGATAGTTTGGGGAAGGGTGATGTTGAAAGAGAGATAAACAATTTGTCATTTTATTCAATCCAATTCAGCGAAAAATCGGCTAAGGTAAAACAAGATGAATCAACGAATGGAAATATGTATTTTAAATTAGTGTCTTTAGTTGGTATTGTGGTGTGTATTGTGTTAATTTAATGTGCTATGCATAATAATTAAATATAGCCAAATTAAGGTGTGTTATGGGAATAGAAATAATATTTAAAATAGCAATCGTAGGTGTTATTAGTGCCATTTCAAATCAGTTGCTTAAAAGCGCTGGTAAAGATGATATTGCAACTTTAATTACGCTGGCAACAGTGGTAATTGTTTTATTTATGTTAGTGGGCATGATAGGTGAATTATTTGATAAAGTAAAATCTTTATTTAGTTTGTATTGAGAGTGCATTATGGAAATATTAAAACTTGTGGCAGTAGGGGTGGTTATTAGTGTAATAGCAATATTACTAAAATCGGTAAAGCCAGAACTAAGCGTGATGGTGACTATTGCCGGTTCTGTTTTAATGCTCTTGTTTATAATTAATTACTTTACAGAAATATTTAATACTTTCTATCAAATAATTTCAAAAAGTGGTATTGATAGTAATATTTTTTGGATTGTAATTAAGATTATTGGTGTGGGTTATCTTGTGGAGTTCGGAGCTAACATTTGCACTGATAGTGGGAATAGCGGGATTGCAGATAAAATTGTTTTAGGTGGTAAAATTATTATATTTTTAATGGCTATGCCAATCGTTACATCATTATTTAACATCATATTGGAATTGGTACCATGAAAAAATATGTAATATTTTTTATAATACCACTACTTGCACTAATTCTAATACCGCATAATGTTGTTTATGCCCTAGATGATGTTGAGCAGCTACATACAACTATTGATGAACAAATTGATTCAATAAAATTTGAAGATATGGATGAGATATTGAATCAATTAGAAAATCAGTATTCATCTGTGGGAGAGGGGTCATTTAAGGATAAAGTAAAAAGTATATTAAATGGTACATATTATGACGACTATGGTAGCTTATTTACAAGTATAATAAGTCTTGGACTTAACGAACTTAAATCATTTATCCCCACAATATTAATAGTGTTGTGTATTGCTATATTAAGCGGTATTATAGGTAGTTTTAAATCATCTAAATCTGATGGAATTGGTTCGATTTCTCACTTTGCATGCTATGGATTGATTATTATGCTAATTGCTGTAACCATGCGAAAAGTATGTGCAATTACAAGTGATGCATTATCTGGTATGCAGACACAAATGAATATATTATTTCCAATTCTTCTTACACTTATGACGGCAGTGGGTGGTGTGGCAAGTGTTGGTATATATACGCCTGTAGTGTCTGTACTAACAAATATTGTAAGTTTGCTATTTGGTAAAATAATGTATCCAATATTTATTATTAGCTTTATATTTGTGGTGCTAGGACATTTAACTGATACGGTAAAATTAAAGAAATTTACAGGATTTTTAAGTTCTGCTTTTAAATGGATGGTTGGCATTATTTTTACCCTATTTAGTGGTTTGCTTACAATACAAGGTATTTCTGCAGGTAAAGCAGATGGTGTGCGCATCAAACTTACGAAATTTACAATAAAAAGTTATATTCCAATAATAGGTAGTTACATTAGTGAGGGCATGGATATGATTGTACTTAGTTCCATGCTTATAAAAAATGCAGTTGGCCTTGTTGGATTGATTATGCTATTGTTTAGTATTATTTCACCAATTATCACAATAGTTGTTTTCAAACTCTGTCTAAAACTTTGTGCTGGATTGGTTGAGCCACTTGGCAATTCAAAGATCAGTTCTTTTTTAGATGATTGTTCAAATGTTCTTATATATCCGATAGTTATTCTTATTGCAATTGCTTTTATGTACATGATTACAATATCGCTAATAATAAGCACAGCAAATGTTCTGTAAGGAGATGTTATGAAAGCTTGGATATTTAGTGTGTGTGGCATTGTATTTTTGGGTTTAATGGTAGATGTTATTTCTCCAAATGGTAAGACAAATACTTTTATTAAAAGTATTTTTTCACTTATTTTTCTTTTTGTTCTGGCTAGTCCACTAGTAAAAATAATTAACACAAAAATTAATTTTGATGAGTATTCTTGGAATATGAATTCAGATTATATGGCTGTGATAAAAAATCAAAAAATTGCATCACTTGAACAAATGGTTACAGCTGCATTGCAAGAAAGTGGTTATGACGATATTGGTGTAAAAATAGAAGGGAATTTGACGAATAATGAATTAAGTGTAACAAAGGTTTATGTAATATTGAAAAATAATGTTCTAACTGATAGTGCTCCAAGCATAAATAATGGTAATACAATAAAAGATATTATTGCAGTAACGCTATCAGTGGACAAGGAGGTAATTGTGTTTTAAGTGAATCAAAATAATGAAGAAGTTGCAAATAGTCAAAATAAAAAATCAATACTCTTCAAAATAAAACAAAATGCCTTTATTAAGCAATTATTATCAATTAAAAACATCAAACCTATTATTGCAATTATTTTGTTTGTAGTTGTTGCATTGGTTGTTATTAATATCGATTTTTCAAAATCAAAAAATACTACTGCGGCTAGCGCAAATTCATCGACAACTGATTACACATCTAGCAAAGCTTATATTGATGATTTGGAAAATAGACTTACAGCAATATTAAGTGCAATAAAAGGAGCAGGACAAACAAGAGTAATGATTACAATTGAAAATGGGCCTGAAATCAATGTAGCAAATCAAACAGAAGAAAAAACAACTACAACGGGTAGTGGAAGTACGGTAACTGTTGTTACTAGTCCAATTCTTATAAGTGTAGCAGGGGAAGATGTGCCACTAGTTACATCTGAAACTGTTCCAAAGATTCAAGGTGTAATTGTTGTAAGTGCTGGTGCTAGTGATATACGCGTAAGATTAGATATGCTATATGCCATACAAGCATTATTAGACGTACCGAAAGATAACATACAAATTTTTGCGGGTTCATAAAATGGGAGGTATAATATGACAAAGAAAAAGAAAATATTGATTATAGCAGGTTTTTGTTTATTGCTTGCACTTACGGGAGTATTAAATATTGTTCTTAATACATCTGCTAAAACCACGGCAACAGATGTTGTTGCAACTACTAGTTTTTTTAATTCATATAGGCAAGATAGAACGGATACATATGAACAAGAAATGCTTTATTTAAGTGCAATTATTGAATCATCTAGTTCTAGTGCAGAAGCAAAGGCGAATGCAGAAGCAGAGCAGGCAAAGATTATTGCAAATATGAAATTGCAAACAAACTTAGAAGGTTTAATCAAATCCAAAGGATTTGCTGATGTTGTTGTAAGTGCAATGACAAATAATATTAGTGTAATTGTAAAAAGTGCCACACTTACAGATGCAGAAGTTGCTAGCATTGTGGATGTAATTCATGGTGAAACAAATTACACAATTGATAATATCAAAATTATTCATGTAGAATAATTGCAAAAACTTGTCCCTTATGCTATACTCTAGTGTATAA